>JAGHDA010000226.1 GCA_021160185.1 Verrucomicrobiota bacterium | reverse complement strand
TCCTCGATCTCGGAGGCCACGCCCCGAATGCGCTCGGGGGAAATCCCGCCCCGGCCTTCCTCGCCCAACGCCTGCCCGGTGATCTTGAGGAGGACGCGCCGATACTTGAGTTTCGTTTCCGACGAGGTCTGGCTTTCCGCGCTCATGGTCGTTTGGCTCTCTTCAGGGAATCGACCTCCCAGAGTCATCGGCGTTCTGTTCCACGCCTCATGACACGCTCCGATAACGATCCCCGAAGTTGTTTAGCATCTCCCCAGCGGAGACGTCAAAGAAAACCGACGGCTTCAGAGCATTCTCCCCCCCCTCGCTCGCGAAGCAGGAAAAGCCTCCAGGCTGATCCGTCTGGAGGGAGCCGGTCCTGGACGTGATGGATGATGGGAGGCGTGTTTACGGGCGACTTCCCTACTGTCGGCCGCCGCTCCGGGTGAAAACCAAGCCTCCGGAGGCGACGGCGGCGCGCCGGCAGAAGCGCCGCGCCAGTCTCAAATCGGCGTCAGTCCGAAGCGGCCTCCCCTGAAGCGGCGGCGGCTGCTCAGGTGAACCGAGCCGTGCCGACACAGCGGACCCAAGGCTCGCGAACATTGCGGGCAACGTGAGGATGCCCTCTGGCGCAGCGGACGGGAAAGAATCGCCTTGAGCTCCGCCGAAGCGGCTTTCATGTTCGGCGCATGCGACCAATTGGACAACGCCGTAAATATACTCGCCTGTTCCGGGAATTTTTCCGCTTCCGCAACAACTCCCGGCGGCTCGCCCTCTTGAGTCTGACACGCCAGCTGACAGGCTGTGGAAGATCCGGCCTGGCGGCGCTTGCAGCCGGACTGCTGCCGGCTTGCGCGAGCGCCGGAGCCGCCGGGCTGTCCAGCCCGTTGGCAATCCTGCCCCGACCCGTCTCCGTCGTTGCCGCCCAGGGCGAGCATCGCATCACCCCCGACACCAAGGTCTTTGCCGCCGGCGCCGCAGTAGCCGAGGCGCAACAACTCATCGCCGCCCTCGCGCCGGCCATGGGTTTTCGGTTGCCGCTCGTTCAAGGCGCGCCGGCGGGCAAAGGCATCACGTTGTCCGTGGACGAAAGCTTGAAATCAAAGCTGGGCGCCGAAGGGTATTCGTTGCGGGTGACGCCGGAGCGCATCGCGTTGCGCGCGGCCGCGCCGGCCGGGTTGTTTTATGCCGTCCAAACCCTGCGCCAACTGCTGCCCTCGCAAGTGTTCGCGTCCGAAACCGTCAAGGGCGTCGCGTGGACCGCGCCCTGCGTGAGCGTCATCGACTACCCCCGCTTCGGCTGGCGCGGTTTGCTGATCGATCCGGCGCGGCATTTCATCCCGGTGGCGGATGTGAAGCATTTCATCGACGCCATGGCGTTGCACAAGTTCAACTGCCTGCAAATGCACCTCACCGACAACGAAGGCTGGCGGATCGAGATCAAAAAGTATCCCCGGCTCACTGCCATCGGTTCGCGGATGGATTGGACCCTCCTGCATCGCGGCGGCAACGGGCCGCGCTGTTTCGGATTCTATACCCAGGACGACATTCGCGAGTTGGTCCGTTACGCGGCCGAGCGCCACATCACCATCGTGCCCGAAATCGAGATGCCCTATCACGCCGGCGCGGCCATTGTGGCGTATCCGGAGCTGGGCGTGAACACGGCGCACCTGACCAACCAGCCGCCGGAGAAACGCTGGCGCCAGTCGCGCGGCCTGCTGGGACCGCGGCCGGCCACGGTCCGGTTCATGCAGGACGTGCTGGCCGAGGTGATCGAGCTGTTTCCCGGCCGGTTCATTCACATCGGGGGCGACGAAGCCAATCTGCAAATCTGGGCGAAGGACCCCGAGATGCAGACGCTGATGAAACGCCTCGGAGTGAAAGGCCCGCATGAATTGCACAGTTGGTTCATTCGCCAGATGGACGCCTTCCTCAGCGCCAAAGGCCGGCGCATGGTGGGTTGGGATGAAATCCTGCAAGGCGGTCTGGCGCCCGGAGCGACGGTGATGAGCTGGCGCGGCGTGCAGGGCGGCATCACCGCGGCCCGGGCCGGGCACGACGTCATCATGACGCCCACCTCGCACACCTACTTCGACTATTTCCAGGGGCCGCGCGACCAGGAACCTCCGGCCATCGGCGGGTTCCTCCCCCTCGAGAAGGTATATGCCTTCGAGCCCGTCCCGCCCGAGTTGAACGAGGCCCAAGCGCGGCGCGTGCTGGGCGGGCAGGGTCAATTGTGGGGCGAATACATTGCCACGCGCGAGCATCGGGATTACATGGCCTGGCCGCGCGCCTGCGCGTTGAGCGAAACGCTGTGGTCGCCGCCCGAGCCTCGCAATCTCGATCTCTTCCTGACCCGCCTCGATCGGCATTTGCAACGTTTGAAGGCCGCCGGGATCAACTATCGGCCGCTGGACCAAAAACCGATGACCTGGCCCGGCAAGCAGGACGCGAACGCGCCGCAAGCCGCCCGCGCGCTCGCGCAACGCCTGTTGCCCCGGCACGCCGGCCGTTTCGTGTTCGAAGTCATCCCGCCCGAGGCCGGCCGGGACGTGTTCGAGCTCGAGAGCGCCGGCGACAAGATCGTGATTCGCGGCAACACCGCCTTGTCGATGGCCCGCGGATTAAACTGGTATCTCAAGCATTACTGCCGCTGCCAGGTGTCGTGGTATCGCGATCCATTGCCGTTGCCCGAAACGCTGCCCGCGGTGAAGACCAAAGTCCGCCGGACCAGCTGGGCGCGTTACCGCTATTTTCTGAACTATTGCTGCTTCGGTTACTCGTTGCCCTGGTGGGACTGGCCGCAATGGGAACGGTTGATCGATTGGATGGCGTTGAACGGCATCAACGCGCCCCTGGCCGTCACGGGCCAGGAAGCCGTGTGGCAGGCCGTGGGCCGGCAACTGGGATTGAGCGATGAACAAATCAGCGCCTTCCTGGCCGGGCCGCCGTATCTGCCGTTTGGCTGGATGGGCTGTCTGGACGGCTGGGGCGGGCCGTTGCCGCAAAGCTGGATCGACCGGCACGCCGCGCTGCAGCAAAAGATCCTGGAACGCGAGCGCGAGCTGGGCATGACGCCGGTGCTGCAAGGGTTCACCGGCCACGTGCCGGCCGGGCTGGCGGAGAAATATCCCGAGGCCAAACTGCACAGCATCCGCTGGATCGAATGGCAAACGCGGCTGCTCGATCCGCTCGATCCGTTGTTCGCCAAAGTGGCGCGCCTGTTCCTGGCCGAACAAACCCGCCGGTTCGGCGCCGATCATCTTTACGCCGCCGATACCTTTATCGAAATGACCCCGCCCAGCGGCGACCGGAAATACCTGGAGCGCTTGGGCCGGGCGATCTATTCGGGCATGACCGCCACCGATCCGGAGGCCGTCTGGGTGTTGCAAGGCTGGACGTTCATGAACCAGCGCCGGTTCTGGACCCAACCGCGCATCCGGGCCTTCCTGGACGCCGTGCCCGACGACCGCATGGTGGTGCTCGATCTGTATTGCGAATCCACGCCGATGTGGTCGCGCACCGAGGCGTTCTGCGGCAAGCCGTGGCTGTGGTGCAACGTGCAAAACTTCGGCGGCACGGTGTTTCTGGGCGGAGCGCTCGGACGCAACAACTCGGGGTTGATGGACGCCAGGCGCAACGCCCGCCGCGGCCGGTTCATCGGATTGGGCTTCGTCAACGAAGGGCTGGGCTACAATCCGATTGTTTATGATCACCTGCTCGAAATGGCCTGGCACGATCGCGCCGTGGATTTGTCCGGTTGGGTGGCGGCGTATGCGGACCATCGTTACGGGCAACCCGATGCCGATGCCCGGGAGGCCTGGCGGATTCTCAAGGACACGGTTTATACCGGGCCGGGCGGCAGTCGCGGGATCATTGACCGGCTGCCGACGCTGCGACCCGCCGGCGGCCCGTCGTATCCCAACGCGCAACTGGCCGGCGCCTGGCGGCACTTGCTGCAAGCCGCCGACCGATTGGGTGACGTGGACGCGTATCGCTACGACCTGGTCAACGTGGCGCGGCAGGTGTTGTCCAATCACGCCGGCAAGCTGCAGCGCCGGGTGGTTGCCGCCTTCCAGGCCGGGGACGCCAGGGCCTTCGAGCAGGCCGCCAACGACTTCCTGACGCTGATCCGCGAACTGGACGAACTGCTGGCCACGCGCCACGAGTTCCTGCTCGGCCGCTGGCTCGAAGACGCCAAACGCTGGGGCACAACCGAGGCTGAACGCGACCGGTTCGAATGGAACGCGCGCCGGGTGCTGACCTTGTGGGGCCAGGGACCGGCCATCGACGATTACGCCCGCAAGGAATGGTCCGGGCTGCTGACCGGGTATTACCTGCCGCGCTGGGAGCGGTTCCTGACCGCGGCGGGCGCCGCGCTGAAGCGCAAACAGCCGTTCGACGAAAAAGCGTTTCACCAGAACCTGCGGCCGTGGATGGACCAGTGGTCCGGCCGGCATGAGACTTATCCCGCCGAACCCCGCGGCGACAGCGTGGCGTTGGCGCGCCGGCTCTGGGCCAAATACCGCGAGGCGTTCAAGCCCGATGCACTCAGCCTGACCACCGGCAAACCGGCCACCTGTTCGGCCGCGTTGCCGGCGCATCCGGCGTCATTGGCCAACGACGGTTTCGCCGACAACACCGACGCCTGGTGGGGCATGGACGTGACCAGCGGGCATCCGGCCTGGTGGCAAGTGGACCTGGGCAAACCCACGACCGTCGGGCGCGTGGTGGTCATCGGCTATTACGGCAACCGGCGCTACTACGGGTTTACCGTGGAAGTGTCCCAGGACGGCAAGACCTGGGAAGTGGTGGCCGACCGGCGCGACAATAAGGAGCTGTCCACAGCCAAAGGCTACACCTGCACGTTCGAGCCGCGTCCGGCGCGTTACCTGCGCGTCACCCTAACCCACAACTCCGCCAACACCGGCCGGCATCTGGTCGAAGTGATGGCGTTTGCGGAGTGAGCGCGGGCCGGCCGCGGCGCGAAGGGGCGTTGCCGAGGGGGCTTCTGGGACGGGAGTCCGGTCGCGGCCTGTTTCGGGTGTCAGATCGGGTCTGAGAAGTTGCGGCGCAGGCTTTCAGCCCGCGGGTTGGGCGAGCGTCGCTGCTCGCCAAACTCGTGCCGCCGACAGGATGCCGCGGCAACGCGCAGGCAAAAGTGCCTGTGTTGCGAGTGCACGGACGTTTGTCAGGCCGGCTTTCAGGGTTCACGGCGCGGGAAGCGCGTTCTCGATTGGACGGGTGGAGGCCTTCCGCGTAGCTTTGCCGCGTGAATCCGAACCACGGCCATCCCACAGGAGAGGAATAGGGGTGTGTCGGCCCTGTTTTTGCGGGGCAGTGGCGGCGTTTTTCTCTCAAGGCGATCGCGAGTTTTTCAGGACTTGTTCAGATGTCAGGCGGATGCTGTCCCATGAGATCGGGTTCGCCCAGGCGCAAAACGTGGCAACCACGCCTGAGCCAGCGCCCCCAGCGCCCGCATGCACCCGCCCGCCGTCCCATAGCTTTGGAGCAATCCGAGCAGGTCCATGCGTTCCCACAGCGCCGAACCGGTCACGACAAGAAGGCGCGTGAAACTATGTCCCCAGCCGGCGAGATAGGCCTGGAAGCGCAGCAACACACAGACCAGCAGGGCGGAGCAGGCCTGCCGCCGAACGGCGTTGGCGCTGCGCCCCAGGAAGTTGCTCAGCTTCAGGGCCTGCTTGAGCTGCTTGAAGAACGCCTCGATGCCCCAGCGACGGCGATAGAGGTCGCAGACCGTCCGCGGACTCTACTGAAGGTTGTTGGTGATGAAAACCATCCGGCGCCGTTGGCCAGCGATTTGGACCCACGCCTCGATCCGGCGCAGGAGCAGGCCCTGGCGCTTGCCGCGGAGCTTAATCCGTTGGTCCTTGAGGATGTTCTCCTTGCCCCGGGCGAGGGTCTTGCGGACGCGCCAGGCGAGGTTGTCCTTGGCCCGGGTCGCCCAGCGCGCGCCCCGCTCCTCAGTTCTCTCAAGCCGCAGGAGGTCCGCGTAGGCTTTCTCGAAGATCGCGATTTCCCCGGCCGACAAGCCCGCGCCGAGTTCCCGGGCCCGCCGGTTCTCGTGCTGCCCAGCCGTGTCGACGATCGCGAAGGAGGGCGGGAAGCTGCGCAGGTCCAGCCGCAGGCGCATTTTGGCGGCGGCCTTCCGGCGGCGGCACTGGGCCCAGTCCATGCAGTTGGCCGCCAGTTCCAGGACCGTGGAGTCGACCGCGTGGATCGTCACCTTGAAGCGTCGCAGCAGGCCCCGACCGCGGCGGCCGGCGGCGAAGCCGGGTTGGATGTGTTGTAGGTGATCGAGCACGGACCTGAAGAGCCGTTGGATGAACTGGGCGCTGCGCGCCTTGTTGGCATGGGAAAGGGCGTTGCGCGAAGAGCATGGCGGCCACGCGGCTTATGACGCTGAAGGTTCGAGCCTTGCGCCAGACGCCGGTCTTGGCCGCGAGGCGGTTGAGGGTTCCGCGCGGAATCAGGTTGAGCATCTGGTTGAGGACGATGACGTGGCTGCGGGCTGGTCGGTTGGTTGTTTTCATCGCCCTGCTGAGCGGCGCGGTTCACGCTTCCTGACCAGCCCTTTCTCTTCCCCTCCTGCGGGACGGCTGTGAAAAAATTTATAACCACACGGGACTTGACATCTAGGCCATCATGGCGCCAGTCGTTCAGGATTGGAGTTGTGGCCTATGAAAACTAAACGCCCCCTTGCCCTCGCCTTGCTGGCGGGTTTCCTCCACTCCGCCAACGCTGGAACCATCCCTTTGCCGGTTTGGAAACATCTATCCAGCAAAACCGGCGACCTGCCCACGCCCAATGGCGGACATCAACAAACCGCCTGCGTCGTCTTCGACATTGACCAGGACGGCGCGGCCGACATCGTCATTGCCGAGCGCACCCGGCCGCCGTCCGTCATCTGGCTGCGCCATACCCAAGACGGCTGGGCTAAATTCATTATAGACGCTTCCAAACAACGTCCCGAGGCTGGCGGCTGGCCGTATGATGTGGACGGCGACGGGGACCTTGACCTCATTCTTGGCGGCGACGCCGGCAGCGATGAGTTGTGGTGGTATGAAAACCCCGGGCCGAAGTTCGCGCCTCAGACACCGTGGACACGGCGGCTTATCAAGAAAGGCAGAGGCCGGGCGCACCACGACCAGATCGTCGCTGATTTCAAAGGCAACGGCCAGGGGCAACTCATGTTCTGGAACCAGGGCGCGCACAAGCTGTTCCTGGCCGACATTCCCAATCATCCCCGCACCGCGGGGCTGTGGCCGCTGACCGAAATCCTCGACACCGCGCATGTGAAAACCGCCATCAAGCAGGAAGGCATGGCGGCGTTCGACGTGGACGGCGACGGGCAGTTGGATTTGCTGGCGGGCATTTACTGGTTCAAGCACACCGGCGGGAATCATTTCCACGCCATCCGGATTGCCGACCATCCGGGGCGGATCGCGGCGGGCCATTTCCGGCCGGGCAAGATCGCCCAAATCGTCCTGGCGCCCGGCGACGGCAACGGCCCGTTATGGTTGATCGAATGCCGCGGCGACCCGACGAATCCGAAGGACTGGACCCGCCGCCGGCTGCTGGACCGCGAGGTGCGTTCCGGCCATACGCTGGCGGTGGCCGACATCAATGGCGACGGCCACCTGGACATCTTTTGCGCCGAAATGCACACCCCCGGGCCGAAGGAGAAATGCGCGGCGTGGGCGCTCTACGGCAACGGCCGGGGACAATTCCTCGTGCGGCAACTCTCGGCGGGCATTGGCAATCACGAAAGCCGCGTTGCGGATGTAAATGGCGATGGCCGGCTGGACATCGTAACCAAGCCTTACACCTGGGACACGCCGCGCGTGGACGTGTGGCTTAACC
>JAGHDA010000042.1 GCA_021160185.1 Verrucomicrobiota bacterium | reverse complement strand
TGGGGGGCGACCCCGCCGACGGATTGGTGGACGCTGGTGAATCGGACGCGCGCCTTGGAAAACACGGCGTACGTAGTAGCCGCCAACCAGGGGGCCTCGGCGGAAAACTACCCCCCGTTCAGTTGGCCGGGAGGCAGCATGATCGTGGACTATGACGGACGCATCCTATCGCAGGCCGACGCCGGTCCCGGGGAAAAGGTCGTGGTCGGTCCGATCGACGTGGCGGCATTGAGGGCGGAACGCTCCCGGCGGATCGGACACGACACGGTGGGGCACTACCGCGCCGAACTGCACGGCTACGGCCGCGAGCCGGTCTTCCCGCCCGGCGGCGAGCCCCCCACGGCTCAGAGCCTGCGCCGGAGAATCGAGGAAGGGCGCGCCCGAATCCGCGCCCGCCAAAAACCCCCTTCGGCAAAAAGGTGACGCGCCCCCGCCGACGGCCGCAACGCCGCCCAGGCTTATGAAAGGCGTCTTGCTCGCCAACCTGGGATCGCCGGATTCGCCGACCCCCCGAAGCGTGCGGCGCTACCTGCAACGGTTCCTGATGGACGAGGCGGTGTTGGACATCCCCTGGCCGCTGCGTTTCCTCCTCGTCCGGGGTCTCATCGCCCCCCTGCGGGCGGCCCGCTCGGCCGCGGCCTACCGAAGAATTTGGACTCCGGAAGGCTCGCCGCTGACGACGATCTCCCAACGGCTCGCCGAGCGGCTCCGCGAGGCGGCCGGCGTTCCGGTAGAAACGGCGATGCGCTACAGCCGGCCCGGCGCGGCGGAAGCCCTGGAGCGCCTCCGCCGCCAAGGGGTCAGCGAAGTCCTTGTGATCCCTCAATTCCCTCAATACGCCGTTCCCACTTGGGGCACGATTCTGAAGGACATCAAGCGACGGCTGCCCCCAGGGATGCGAATGCAGATCCGCCCGCCGTTCTACCGCGACGCAGACTACATGAAATCTCTCCTTGCCGCAGCCGCGCCGTGGCTCGGGAAGAAATGGGACTGCTGGCTGCTGAGCTTCCACGGCCTTCCCGAACGGCATCTCCGAAAGGCGGACCCCACCGGCGCGCATTGCCTGCGCCGGCCTGACTGCTGTGAAACCCCCAGCCCAGCGCACGCTGTGTGCTACCGCCGCCAGTCCCTGGAAACAGCCAAGGCCTTTGCCCGCCATGCCGGCGTCGACCGCTGGTCGGTTGCCTTCCAGTCCCGTCTCGGATGGGGCAAATGGATGACGCCTTACACCGAGGAAGAGCTCCGCCGGCTGGCGAAGGAAGGGGCGCGGCGGATCGCCGTCCTCTGCCCTGCGTTCACGGTCGACTGCCTGGAAACATTGGAGGAGATCGGCATCCGGGGACGGGAAACTTTCCGGAAAGCTGGCGGAGAGGAGCTGGCCCTGGTCCCCTGCCTGAACGACCATCCGGCATGGGTGGAAACGCTTCGAAAATGGGTTGAGGAATTTGTGGAAGGAAACAGCAAGGGCGGCGAGGGCTTATCGGCTTGCCCCCGGCGCGATTGAGAGGCACCTTGCACGAAAGCGGAGGGCAACCGATGGAAGAGAGAAGGAACCAAGTTGGCGAAGCGGCCTGCCCGGGGGAGATTAAGAAATCTAAAACCGGACTTTACAAGTATGCATGGATAGAGCTTCCCCGTTCCGCGCCCCCCAAGAGAAGCCCTGAAGAGCGAGTCAAGGATTTCCGCGAGATCTACGACACTTACGACGAAGCCGCGGCCATGGAGCAGGCCCGCCGCTGCCTGAGCTGCCCCGAAGCCCTGTGCGTTGAAGCCTGCCCCCTGCACAACCGGATCCCCGAATGGATGCTTCTCACGGCGGAGGGGCGTTTCCTGGACGGCGCCGCGCTGGCTTGTTCAACGAGCAATATGCCCGAGATCTGCGCCCGCATCTGCCCCCAGGACCGCCTCTGCGAGGGGGCCTGCATCCTGCAGGGCAAGGGGGCCGAGCCTGTGGCCATCGGCGGCATCGAGCGTTTTCTCCTTGAATACGCGTTTCGCCACGGCGCGGTGGACGCGGCGGCCGTCCCGCCCAACGGGCTTTGCGCGGCCGTGGTAGGCGCAGGGCCGGCCGGCTTGGCTTGCGCCGACGAGCTGGCCAAACGCGGCTATGCCGTGACAGTGTTCGAGGCTCATCAACATCCGGGCGGTCTGCTCATGAACGGCATCCCCGCTTTCAAGCTGGAGAAACGGATCGTGGACCGCCGCGTCGAGGTTTACAGGAAGCGCGGCGTGCGCTTCGAGTTCGGCGTGCGCGTGGGGGCGGACAAGCCGTTGGCCGACCTGGTTGAACAGTTCGACGCGGTGTTTTTGGGCATCGGTTGCTGGGAGCCGCGAGGCATGGATTTGAAAGGAGCCGACGCGGAAAATGTCTGGCCCGCGCTGCCTTTTCTGATCCAACACAACGGAAGGGAACCGCTCGGCGTCCCGCCGATCGACGCCAAGGGGAAACGGGTCCTCGTTCTGGGCGGAGGCGACACCGCGATGGATTGCCTGCGGACCGCGCTCAGAAACGGGGCGCGGGAGGCGGTTTGCGTCTATCGCCGGGACGAGGCAAACATGCCCGGCAGCCGCCGCGAATATCACAACGCCCTGGAGGAAGGAGCGCGGTTCATCTTCCTGACAAATCCCCTGGAAATCCTGACCGACGAGCAAAACCGGGTCCGGGCCGTCCGGTGCATCCGCATGCAATTGAGCGATCCGGACGCCTCCGGCCGGAGGCGTCCCAAGCCCGTGCCCGGCGCCGAGCATGAGATCCCGGCGGACCTGGTCCTCATCGCCTTCGGCTTCCAACCCACCAAATTCCCGGAAGACGAGGTGTTCGACCAG
>JAGHDA010000360.1 GCA_021160185.1 Verrucomicrobiota bacterium | reverse complement strand
TTTCAGGGGCGGGCGGGCCTGCCTGACCCGTTCGGGCGCGCGCGGGGCGAAGGGGTTTTGGGCCCGCCGGGCCTTGCGCGGCCTCCGCCGAACTGCCGCTTCAGCGCGGCGCGCATCGCTTCCCGTTCCTGCGCGTCCAGTTGGCCGTTTCCGTTCTTGTCAAAGCGGCGCATCAGGGCCTTCGGGTCGAAGGCGGGCCGGTTGCCGGGCTGAGGCCGCGCGCGCGCCGCCGCGGGAGTTTTTTCACCTGCAGCCGCCGGACCGGCGTTCGCCGCGCCTCTTCCCGTTCGGCGACTTCCCGGCGTTCTGCCCGTGGGCGAGGGAGCGGCTTGGGCTTTCTGCGTCTTGCTTTTGGACGGTTCCTTGCCCGGGCTTTCGGCGGCGAGCACTCCGCCCGATTCGATGTCCCTCTGCTCGATGTCAAACGGCGGAGAAAGCAGCACGCGATCGCCCTCCTTAACGCCGGAAAGGATCTGAATGAATTGGGTGTTGAACATGCCCACTTCCACGGGCGAAGGCGAGGGCTTGCCGCCCCGAAGAACATAGACCGCAGGCCGCCCGCGATAGGTGGTCACCGCTTGGATGGGGACGTAAAGGGTTTGCGGAATGTTGGTGACGATAATTTCCGCTTGGGCTGAAACGCCCGGCTTGACTGTCTGAGGAAGTTTCTCGGTGATGAGCACTTCGGTGGTATAGACTTTGAGATTGGGATTGGCCCAGCGGCTCAAGGAGTCAGGCAGCAATCCCACCTTGTTCACGCGGCCTTGGAAAGTGCGGTCCGGCATCGAATCCAGCACCACCCGCGCTTGCTGGCCGACCTTGACCATGTTGATCACCGACTCATGGACGCGGATCTTGACCTTCATCTGCGAGGTGTCCGGCAGCTTGATGAGCTCCTGGCGATTGCGCACCGTGGCGCCTTCCTCGATCATCGACTCCGAACTCCAGCGGTTTTCGTTCACGGGATAGACGACCAGCCCGTCCTGGGGGGCGTACACCTTGCAGGCCTCGAGGTTCTTGCGGTACCGATCCAGGAACTTTTGCTGAAGCGCTAGGGCGTTGGATTGGGTGAGGACGTCCGCTTCGTACTGAGCCACAGTTCGCGCGGCTTTTTGTTTGACCCGCTCCAATTCGCGCTTGGCCTCTTCCACGTTCGAGGTGAGCTGTTCCCGTTGTTTTTCCAAGTCGAAATTCTGGAGCATCCAGAGCTTGTTGCTGGAGATGAGCAATTGATACTTGTCGCTGCGCACGGTGAGCTCGTCCGAGTCCACCGTCCGCTTCGTCTCGTAGCCTTTGGCGGCGAGCTTTTTGGACCACTCGTAACTGTTCATGTCCACGGCCAGCTTGGCCTCGATGTTCGCCACATTGTTGCTGGCTTCCAGAAGGGAGGTGATCGACTCGGCCTTGAGGAACTTGTCCAGGTCCATCTGGGCGAACTTGAGGGATAGTTCGGCGGCGCGGATGTCGCTGTCGGCCTGGCTTTTCTGAATGGCCAGTTGCTGCTCGGCCTGGACCAGAGCGAATTGGGCCTTCTGCACGTTGAGGAGCTGCTGGTCGTATTGATCCTGAGCTTGGGAGGAGTCCAGCTCGACCAGGAGATCGCCCTTCTTCACGAGCGTTCCTTCCGGAACCAGGTAGATGATGCGCGCGACGCCCTCGACCTCGTTGCGGATGCTGACCTCATTGACCGCCTCGAGCGTGCCTCCCTCCACGACGGAGACGGTGAAGTCGCCTCGTTTCACCTCGTAGTAAGCCGTGGGCGGGAGCGGTTTCTCTACGTAGCGGATCGACCACACGGCCGCGACGGCGAGGGCTATCGCCGCGACGGCCGCCCACATCGGGCGCCGGCGGGCGAAGGCCCAGGCGCTTTTTGCCATGGCAACGATTTTCATGGTTTGGCTTCCAGGAATTGGTCAGGCGGCAGCACCCGATCCTGCGGCATGCGCAGCGGCGGGATGCCGAGTCCTTTTTCGAACTTGTATTGCTTGAGAGGGTCTTTCAACCAGAACTTGTCCACGTCGGTTTGGAGAATTCCCATGTCCAGAAAAACCTGCAGCCGGGCTTCCAGGTAGCTGACCGCCGTGGAGGTAAGGTTGTTTTGCGCGGCGATCAAGGCGTCCTGCGCTTCGCGCAGGTCGCGGATCTGCACGCGGCCCGCCTCGAGGAGAATCTGGTTCATTTCCACGCGCCGTTGGGCCACTTGGAGGGAGGTTTGCCGGTCCAGAAAATTAAGCCGCCGCTGTTCGAGGGTGCGCAGGCCCCGATCGATTTTGTCTTTATAAGTGTCCAGCGTGAGGGCCAGGCTGCGGAGCTTCGACTCGAAGGAAATCAGCGCCGCTCGGTAGTTGTTCCGCTCCTGAAGGCGGTCCAGGGGCAGGTTGAGCTGGAGCCCCACGCCGTAGCGGACCTTGTCGATGTCGAAGTCCGTGTAGTCAGTCGGCGGCTCGGACTGAAGGCTCGCGTCGCCCACCAGGTTGAGCTCCGCCTTGAGCTGATTGGCCGCCACCTTGACCTTGCGCTTGGCGTCCTCGAACTGGTCGATCGCGTTAAGGATCTCCGCATGATGCTCCACGGCCAGGCGGAAAGCTGTGTCCCGATCGATCTCCGCCCCGATCAGGCCGGCCTGTTCCAGTTCGCGCAGGGAGGAATCCTCGAGGTAGATCTTCTCATTGAGGGGGATGTCCAGCTTCAGCTTGAAGGCGTCCAGCGCGTTCAAGTAGGAGGCCAGCGAGTTGATGTAGCTGATGCGGGCGGAAAGCTCGGCCTGGCGGGCGTCGTCCACCGCGTTCTTGCTGACCCGGTCCACCGAGCGAGCTTCCAGGTATTTGGTCGTTTCCACGCGGCGGAGGAAGTTGGTGTAGTTGTTGCGGACAATCGCCTTCTGGGCCAACAGGTTGAAATAGTCGGTCACGATCTCCGCCGCGAACTGGTTCTGGAAATGGTAGTAAGTCCGAATGGCGTAGACGACGTTCCGCTCGGCCTGAGTGAGGTTTTCCACTTGCTGGCTGTAGCGCCCGCCGCCGCGGAGCAGGGGCTGGACCAGGTTCAACGAAATCACGCTGAGGATGGAGCGGCGCGGGTCGCCGGTATAGTACCGGAGCAGGTCGTTGGCCAGGTTGACGCCGATCTTCCCGCCGGTCTTAAGCGCTTGGTTGAGGCCCGCGGCGGAGGAGAGCGAGCCTTTCTTATCGCCGTCGCTTTCCCGATCGAAGCGTCCGGTGGTTCCGGCGAAAAATTGAGGGCTGAAGGCGTACCGCGCCCCGGTCAGGCTCAAGGCCGTCAGGTAAAGCTGCTCTTTCTGGGCCTGGTAGCGCCGGCTCCGAGCCGCTAGTTCCAGCGCGCCTTTGATCGTCAACGTCCGGGTGTTGGTCGCCATCCGATCCTGGATGATTTCCTGGGGCGCGATGGTGTCCGGATCCCGCTTGGAATAGGGGGTGTCGATAGTGAAGGCGTTGGTCTTGCCGAAGATCCGCGTCTCGTATTCTTGGATGACTCGGTACACCTCTTTGTCCGCGGATCGCTTGTAATGCGCCGTTGAACAGCCGCCGAGAAACGCCGCCGACACAACACACGCGGCGATCCACGTCGCCGTTTTAAGTGGCTTTCGCCCTGACAGGCCCCTCATTTCGGTTGAATTGCGCTCTCTTTTTGCAATCGGCCGGCCCCTTGCCGGCGGCCTCGGTGGTTAAGACGCCCCCTGCGCTCTCTCGGTTACCGGAAAACGCTCCCCCAACCCGGGTTGCTCTGGCGGCTGGTTAAAGGCGCTCACTGATTTTTATTATCCGAAACGGGCTGCCCAGCCGTCAAGACTTTCGCGGGCAAGGGCGGCGGCGCGGGGTTGATTC
>JAGHDA010000264.1 GCA_021160185.1 Verrucomicrobiota bacterium | reverse complement strand
GGAGCCCTTCCGGGTCTGCAATACGGCCGCCGCGCACCAGCAAATCGCTCATCTAAGGCTCTCCCCTTATCGCGAAACGGCGGGCGGTTCGAGCAAAATTTTTGATCTCGACGGCAGGGGAAGAGGCCTTGACATCCGGCGCGTCCTCCGGGAAGCGCCGCTCAAGAAAGCGCGCCGAAGAATTTTCACGGGGCCAGGCCGGCTGAAATTTTGGAGAGGAGCAAGTCGGGCGCGACGCCCCACAAGACCACCAGCGCCGCCGCGACGAGGAGGACCGCCGTCGGCGCCGCGCCGAGCCGGATCGGCGGCGCGTCTTCCGGCGGCGCGGCCACAAAGGCCTGTTTCAGGACGCGCAAGTAATAGTAGAGGGAAACCGCGCTCCAGCCTGCCCCCACAATCACCAGCCACAGGAGCCCCAGCCGCGGCTCTGCAGCCGCCGCCGATCGGAAGACGTAAAACTTGCCGAAAAACCCGACCAAGGGAGGCACGCCCGCCAGGGAAAGCATGAAGATCATCAGAAAAACGCCCGCCTGCGGGCTGCGGCGGCTGAGCCCCGCCCACCGGCTCAAGTCGTCCGAGCACCCGGCCGCCTCCAGCGCCGCGGCGACCCCGAAAGCGCCCAGAGCGGCGAGCGCGTAAGTGATCGCGTAGTAAAGGACCGCCGCGGTCGTCTGGCTCGGCTCGTCCCCCGCGCCGAGGGCGCTCACGCCCACCAACATATAGCCCGCGTGGGCCACAGCCGAATAGGCCAGAAGCCGCTTAAAACTCCGCTGCGCCAGCGCTCCCAGGTTCCCCAAGGTCATCGACGCCACAGCCAAAACCGCCCAGAGCGGCGCCCAGCCGGAGGCCGCCTCCGTCAAAGCGCCCGCCCCGCGCATCCCTGGCAGCGCCTCGACAAAAAACCGGGCCAGCAGGAACACGCCCGCCACCTTCGAGCCGGAAGCGATCAACGCCGCCGCCGGCGTTGGCGCGGCCTGGTACACATCCGGAGCCCAGGAATAGAAAGGCGCGGCGGCGATCTTGAAGCCGAACCCGACCGCCACCATGGCCAACGCCGCCAACGCCGCCGGATCGTCCGCCCAGCGCCCCAGGCTCGAGGCCATCGCGCGGAACTGCAACGAGCCGGCCAGGCCGTAAAGGAGGCTCAAACCGAACAGCAAGAATCCGGCGCACACGCTGCCGTAGAAAAAATACTTGAGGGCCGCTTCGAGGGACGCGGCGCAGCGGCCGTTCAACGCGGTCAGGATGTACAGCGAAAGACTGGCCAACTCGAGCGCGAGAAAGGCCAGCAACAGATTCTCCGTGCTTACCATCAGGAGCAGGCCGATCAGCGCCAACAGCATGACCGCGACGAATTCCCCCGCCGATTCGGCCCAGTCGCCCGAGGCGGCCAGGCACAACGCGCCCGCGCCCATCCCAAGGATGATAAGTTTTACCCAGCGGGTCAGCGGGCCCATGGTCAGCATGCCGTCCAGCAGCGTTCCCTGGAACCGCCCCAGCAACAGCCATGCCGCCGCTGCGCCGCAGCCGGCCAAGGCGACGGCCGCCGCCAACCCCCGCCGCGTGGCCGCCGGCCGGCCCCGGCTCCACAAGCCGACGAACAGCGCCGCCAGAGCCGCCGCCAACACGAGCGCCTCCGCGCCCAGGTATTTCAGCAGATCGCCGTAGACCGAATTCACAGAGCGCCTCCCTGCCCCAAGATGACTTTCACCGAGGGCGTGACCAGATCGAACACGATTCGGGGATACAACCCCACGGCCAGCGAAGCGGCCGCCAGGAGCGCCGCGCCCGCCTTCTCCGGCCAGGTGATCGGCGGCAACGCAGAAGCGGCGTCAAGACCCCCTTCGGCGTCCCCGCCGTCGCTGTAAAACGCCTTGTGCCAAACGCGGAGCAGATAGGCCGCTCCCAGCACGATCCCAATCCCCGCCCCGACCGCGGCCCAAGGCGCGGCGCGCCACGCGCCCCTCAGGATGGAGAGCTCGGCCACAAAACCGCTGAAACCGGGCAGCCCCATCGACGCCATGCCCGCCACGACAAACGTTCCCGCCGCAAAGGGGAGCGCCTTGCGCAACCTCATCGGCTCCAGCTCATCCAGATCGCGGGTGTGCGTCCGATCATACACCATCCGCCCCACCACGGCGAAAAGAAGGCCGGCGAGGACGCCGTGGGAAAACATCTGCACCACGGCTCCGGAGAGGCCGATCACGTTCCAGGTCGCCAGACCCAAAATCACGAACCCCATATGGCTGACGCTCGAGAAGCCGATGACAAACTTGAAATCCCGCTGCGCCAAGGCGACCAGCGCGCCGTAAAGAATCCCGATCACCCCCAACGCCGCCGCCCAAGAAGCCCATGCCTGAAGCCCCTCGGGAAAGAGCGCCGCGCCGGCGCGGAGCGCGCCGTAAGCGCCCAGCTTCATCACCACCCCTGCCAGAAGCATCGAGGCGGCGGTGGGCGCAGCCACATGGCCGGTCGGGGCCCAACTATGCAGCGGCCAAAGGCCGGCCAGCACGCCGAATCCCACGAACATCAGCGGGAACGCCCAGACCTGAAAGCCGACCGGAAAATCAAGGCGGCTCAGCAGCTCCAGATCCATCGTAGGCCTGCCGAGGAGGGCAGCCGCCTGGACATGCACCGCCACCAGCCCGACCAGCGCCGCCGCGCTGCCCACAAAGGAGTAAAGAACCAGCTTCATGGCCGCGTACTCCCGGCGCGTCGAGCCCCAGATCGCGATGAGAAAGTACTTCGGCACGATCGCCATCTCGTAAAAAACGAAGAGCAAAAAAAGATCGAAACTCAGGAAGACCCCGTAAACGCCGCCCAGCAGCGCCAGATAAAACGCGAAGTATTCCCGCGCCCGCATTTCGACGTTCCACGAAAACAACACGCCCGCCACCGAGGCGATCCCGGTCAGGACCACCAACAACGCGCTCACCCCGTCGGCCGCCAGGTGGTACTGGACGCCCAGAGGCTTGATCCAGTCCAACCGCACGATAGTGGTCGGGTGGCCGCCGCCCGAGTAGGCGGCCGCTCCGGCGAGGGCCATGCCCAGGGAAAGGAGAGTTGTCCCCAAAGCGGCCCAATGAGGCGCGCGCGCCCCGCGCGCTGGAAGAAGCAGGACCGTCAAAGCCCCCAGGAACGAAACGTAAATTGTCCAGGCCAGGATGCTCATGAGCCTTCCGCTTCCCTTCCCGCTACAACATGCTTGTGAGAATCTTCTCCGCCCCTTCCGCCAGTCGAGCCACAGTCTGGTTGCACCACATCAACGCCAGATTCGGCCAGAGACCCAGCGCGAACATCGCCGCAATCGCCGGGGCCATCGCCAGCCGCTCCCGCGCGGACAGATCCGAAAATCCGCGCCACTCGGCCCGCAGCGGCCCGTGGAACACCCGCTGCATCATGGTCAACAAGAACACCGCCGTCAGCAGCAGCCCCGTCAAAGAGACCGCGGCCGCCCACGGCGCCAACCCGAACACTCCCCGGAAAATCAGAAATTCGCCCACGAACCCGTTCAGGCCCGGCAACCCCATCGAGGCGAAGGCGCTGATCCCCATCAAGCCGCAAAACACGGGAGCGGCCCGCCGCAGCCCGCCGAACTCATCCAACCCGCGCCGACAACCGGTCCGCGCCTCGAACAGCGCAAGGAACCCGAAAAGAGCGCCCGCCGTGATTCCGTGGTTGACCATTTGAAGAATGAAGCCGCTCCAAGCCGCCTGGCGCGAAACCTCCGCGCCGGCTCGCCCGCTCGCGGCGGCGACAGCCGTCAGAGCCAGCGCGCAGTAGCCCAAATGGTTCACGGAAGAATAAGCAAACATCCGCTTCATATCCTTCTGCGCCACGGCGGCGGCGGCCGAGATCACCACAGAAAACACCGCCACAACAAGCAGCCAGGGAGCCGCCTGCGCCGCTTCGACCGGGAAAACCCCAAGCCACACCCGCGCCAGGCCGTACACGCCCATCTTGGACATCGCGCCGGTCAAAAGGATCGTGACCGGCGTGGGGGCGGCGACGTAAGCGGCGGGCAGCCAGGTGTGAAAAGGCGCGATGGGGATCTTCACGGCGAAGCCCAGCCACACGGCCAGGCACAGAGCCATGGCCGCCGCCGGGCCCGCGCCGGCCGGGAGGCGGAGCCCGCGCTCCAGCAAAGGCGCCCAACCTCCCTTGCGCGCCGCCTCAGCAAGCGAAGGAAAATCGAAGCTGCCCGCCGCGCCGAAAAGCGCGAGGAACGCCACCAGCATCGCGACGCTCCCCGCCATCGTGTAGAGGAAAAATTGCGCCGCGGCGCCATGGCGGTCGCCCTCGCCCCAGAGTTTGATGAGAAAGAAAGCGGGCGCCAGGCTCAGCTCCCAGAATAAAAACCAATGGAAGAAATTAAGCGCCGTAAAGGAGCCCATCAGGCCCGCCTCGAGCAGGAGAATCAACGCTCCGTAAGCCCGGCTTTCTTTCAGCCAGCGCCCGCTCAAGGCCAACGCCCAGAGCGTGAGCCCCGCCGCAAGGGGCAGGAGCAGGACGCTCAAGCCGTCCACGCCCAGAAAGTATGTCATCCCCAACTGCGGCGCCCAGGCGCGCTGTTCCACCAGTTGGAAGCCGGCCGCGCCACGGTCGAACCCGGCCAGCACACCCAGCGTCCCCAGGAGCGTCAGCGCCGCGACGGCCTTGGAAAACGCGGCGGCGCGGCGGGGCGAAAGCGGCGCCAACAAAACAACCAGCCCTCCGACCGCCGGGGTCAGGGTGAGCAGACTCAGCCATGGCGCCGCGCTCCAACTCATCGTCCCCACAGCAAGAACAGCGCAAGAACGGCGAAACCTACGCCGATCCCGCGAAGGTAATGTTGCAGTTTGCCGTCCTGAAAGGAGGCCGCCCGCCGGCCTCCTCGCCGCAACCCGCCGCAGCCCGCGTCGAAGCCCGCGTTGATCGCGTACTCCTCGATCAACCGGCTCAGCCAGGCGAAGGCCACGGCCGCCGCGCTCCAAGCGGCCACCAGGCCGCCCCAGATCCACTCATCCATCCAGGCGCAAAGCTTCGAAAAGGCCTCCTGGGCCCAAATCACGGTGACCCCGTAAAACTCGTCCACATACAGCCTGTTTTGGAGGGCCCGATAACCGCCGGGCCAGAGGCGCTCGAGAGGGTCCATCGCGCCGAGGGCCGCCGCGCGCGCGCCGCCATACAACAGCCATCCCAGACCAAAGCCCAACGCGACGGCGAGGGTGGAAAGCCCCATGGTCTGCAGCGCGCCGCCTTCCCAGAGAGCCCCAAGCTCGAAACGGGGCCGTTCCCCGCTCAGAAAGCCCCCGAAGGCGTCCAAAGCCGGCGTGCCCACAAAGCCCAAAAACACGGCCATCAACGCCAGGAACACCAGCGGCCGCGTCATCACCGGCGGGCTTTCATGAGGCTCGCCCTCGCCCCGGTAGGTTCCGAAGAAGACATAGGCCAGTTGCCGGGTCATGTAAAAAGCGGTCAGAACCGCCCCGCTAACGCCCAGCCAAAACGGCAGACTGGAAGGGCGCCAATGATGGGCGGCGTGCAGAATGGCGTCCTTGCTCCAAAATCCGGCGAACAGCACGGGCACGCCGGCCAAGGCCATCGCCCCCACGGCGTAGGCGGCGAAGGTAACCTTCGCAAACCGGCCCACCCCGCCCATGCGCCGGATGTCCTGTTCTCCATGGCAGGCGTGGATCACTGAGCCGGCGCCGAGAAAGAGAAGGGCTTTGAAAAAGGCGTGCGTCGTCAGATGGAACATGCCCACGGCGACTCCGCCCGCGCCCAGGCCGAGGAACATATAGCCGAGCTGGGAAATGGTGGAATAAGCCAGGATCCGTTTGATGTCCGTCTGGGCCACGGCGATCAGGGCCCCGCAAAGGGCTGTGAGCGCCCCCACCCAAACCATGGCGTGCGGGACGAGGCTCGCCCCTTCGCTTCCGAACAAGGGATACACCCGCGCCATCAGGAACACGCCCGCGGCGACCATGGTGGCCGCATGGATCAGAGCGCTGACCGGCGTGGGGCCTTCCATTGCGTCCGGCAGCCACACGTGCAACGGCAACTGGCCCGACTTGCCGACCGCTCCGCAGAACAGCAATAGGCCGATCGCCGCCGCCGCGCTCAGGCCGCCGATCCCCGCTCCCCTCGCGCCCAACAGGGCGACTGTCTGAGGCTCCAGGCACCCCCGGCCTCCGTTGTAGAAAAGAAGCGAGCCGCTTTCATTGGCCAGCCACACAAGCCCCAGCAAAAACCCCAGATCTCCCACGCGAGTGGTAATGAACGCCTTCTTGGCCGCCGCCGCGGCCGCCGGACGCTGATACCAGAAACCGATCAGCAGATACGAGGTCAACCCCACCAACTCCCAGCAGATGAAGAGCAGAAGCAGGCTGTTGGCGATGACCAGCCCCAACATGGCGGCCGCGAACAGGGAGAGAAAACAGAAGAAGCGAACGAAGTTTTCGTCCTCGGCCATGTAGCCGAGGCTGTAAATGAAGATAGCCAGGCCGACGACGGCGACCATCAGGGTCATCGCGGCGCTGAGCGGATCCAGGACCCAACCCAGATAGAACGCCCGCGAGCCGAATTGGAGCCAGGGAAAACCGACGGCGGCCCGCTCGCCCCAATGCGCCGCGGCGGAGGCGAAGGCCCCGAAAGCCAACGCTGCGCTTGCGCCCATCGCTCCCACGGCCAGGACGGCCGCCCGGCGGCGACGCCGACGGCTCGTGAGCGCCAGCGCTCCCGCCGCCGCCAGCGGCGGGAAGGGAATCAACCACAGCCAATGCGCCCAGAATTCCATCCGCTCCGATCAGCCCTTCAGCTCCGTCAGTTCATCCAAATACACCGCCCGATGGCGGCGATAGATCGCGATGATCAGCGCCAGGCCCACCGCGGCTTCGCCGGCGGCCAGCGCGATCGAAAAAAGCGCGAACATAACGCCGTCCACGCCGTCGGCGGAAGCCCCGTGCCGCCAGAAAGCGACGAAGTTCAGGTTCGCCGCGTTGAGCATCAGCTCCACGCTGATCAACCCCAACAGGGCGCTTCGTCGCAGGAACACGCCCGCCGCGCCCGCCGTGAAAAGCAGGCCGGAAAGCGCCAGGCATGCAGGCAATGAAACCATTGTTTCTTTCTCCGCCGGGCTCTTCGTTCAAATCTCACGCTCGGGCCGTTTTTCGCCCCCCGGCCCCATACTCGCGATCAGGACCGCGCCCACCAGCGCCGCCGTGAGGAGCGTCGCCAACACAAGCAACGGAACCGCGTACTCGGTCATCAAGGCTTTCCCCAAAACCGCGGGCGGAGCGCTCACCTCCGCCGGCGGGCGATCCCGGAAAGCGGCCCCGGCAAGCGCGCCCAGCAGCGCGCCGCCGCCGGCGAGCGCCGCCGCGCCCGCGCCCCAAGCCGCGGGCCGGCCGAAGACGTTCTTTGCGTCCGGCTCCCGGTTGCCGGTCAGCATCACCGCAAACACGATCAGGATCGCCACCGCGCCCGCGTAGACCATCACCTGGGCCAGGCCGAGAAACTCGGCCCCCAGCCCCAGGTAGATCAAGCCCAAGCAACCGAAGGTCACGATGAGGCTTAGGGC
>JAGHDA010000298.1 GCA_021160185.1 Verrucomicrobiota bacterium | reverse complement strand
GACCTTCCGGACGGCAGCGGCTTGACGAACCCCACCGTGCCGGGCGAGTTTCGGGCCGTCCGGCGGGGAAGGGTTCGAATCGGGGCGCATGCGGTGGTTTTTACGAACGCCGTGGTGTTCCCGGATGTCGAAATCGGCGAAGGCGCGGTGGTGAGCGCGGGCGGCGTGGTTCATCACAGTCTGAAGCCCTGGGGCGTTTACGCCGGCAACCCTCTGGTTCAGGTGGGGGTGAGGGATCGCGATCGGATTTTGGAGCGGGCGCGTCGAGTCATGGAGGCGAGGGGAGAAAGCTGATGAACGCGGCGGAGGGCAGCCGGGAAAATGGGGGCGAGGAGCGCGCCGGGCGGCGTTGGCTGGTTTTCTCCGGCGCTTTGAGTTTGTTTTTAGTGGTCTTGTGGGTGTTCCCCAAGTTTTGGTACACGCGTCGGGATTCGCGTGTGGAGCCGGTGTGGTTTGCAGCGCGAACGAATATCCCGGGCTGGCGTTACCATTCGTTGGAGGTGGACAAGTCGGCCGAGAGGCTTCTGCGGGCCGACGCTGCGCTTGCGGGAGAGTTTGTTGAGGAAGGGGGATCCCGCAGGGTGAGGGTGTTTTCAGCCAAGCGCTATAAAGAAAACCCCAATCTGATCGGGTTGTTTGTGCACACTCCGGATCGGTGTTGGACTCAAGCCGGGTGGAGCCTACAGCCGGTTTTCCCGGATCATGTGGAAATTGTGGTCCACGGGGTGCGATTAGTGTTTGAGCGGCGGTTGTTCGTCAAGGCCGGGCATCGGGAGCTTGTGTACTTCGGCGGATTGGTGGGCGGACAGGCGGTTCCTTATCGGTTGGATCATAATCTGGATGTGGGGATTTATGTGGCGATGAAGCGGCTTCACGGTAATGCGGGCGCCGGGAAACGAGCGTTTGACAAGCGTTTTTGGGGGCGCGTCTGGGACTCTTTCGTTTCCCGAAGTCGGCTGTACGGTCCGAAGCAGTTTCTTCGGATTTCCACGCCTGCCGAAGGGGAATCGTTGGCGGAGGAAGACGCGCTGTTGCAGGGGTTCCTTGAAAAATGGCTGAAGCCGGTTCCCTACGAGGAAGAGCTGAAAACATGGCGAGCCCGCAAACGGGAAACCGCGCCGGCGGCGTGAGGCCCGCGGAATGGATTGCGCTGACGCCTTCGTGGCTGGCCATGTTGTGGCTGGCGGCGAAGGCGCAGTGGTTTTGGCGCACGCGGCCGGATCTCAGTTTCGGGTGGGTGGTGCTTCTTTTATGCGGCTATCTTTTTTGGGAAGCGTGGGAGAAGCGTCCCGCCCCGGCCTCGAAAAGCCCGTGGTGGGGCGCGCTCCTCGCCGCGGCGGGGGCGGCTATGTTGTTTCTGATGCAGATTTACCAGGCTGCGTTGGGCATGAACGCCGCTTGTGTCAACGGCGTGGCTGCGGGCGCGATGCTCATTGTCTGCGGGAATCTGGGCTTTGTATATGGATGGCGCGGGCTGTGGCATTTCCTCTTTCCCTATGCCTTTCTCCTTGTGGCGCTGCCGATGCCCAGCTTTCTCAACGGCCCTTTGGTGCATGGACTGCAGCGTTGGGTGACGACGATCACGGTGGAGTTTCTCAACTTGATCGGGGTTCCCGCCGTTCACTCGGGAACGTTGATCGAGCTTCCCGTGGGCGCGGTGGGGGTGAACGAAGCCTGCAGCGGCATTCGAAGCCTTCAATCGACGGTCATGGCCACGTTGTTCATCGGCTATGTAAGCTTTCGCCGGAACTGGATGCGGCTTGCCCTGGTTCTGGTCGGCATGGGGTTGGCGGTTTTGGGGAATTTGATTCGCGCCGTTTTCCTGTCGCTTTCGGCCATGCGGGGGGGGATCAAGGCGGTCAACGAGGTGCATGACGCCGCGGGTTGGTCGATTTTGCTTTTCACCCTGATTGGCGTGGCTCTCCTGGCGTGGGGGTTTGGAAAGCTGGAGAAGCGTTATGACGCGGCGGCCGCCGGACTTTCAAAAAGCGCGGAGCCATAGTCCGCCTTTGCCGCGATGGAAGCGGGCGATGGACCTTTTGGGCGCGCTCCTTGGACTCCTGGCGTTGGGGCCGTTGATGTTGCTGATCGCCGGGCTGGTGCGGTGGAAAATGGGGCGTCCGATTTTCTTCATTCAGACGCGCCCCGGGAAGGACGGCAAGCCTTTCCGCATGTACAAGTTTCGCACCATGCTGGAAGCGTTCGACGCCGAGGGCCGTCCGCTTCCGGACGAGCGGCGGTTGACCCGTTTCGGACGGTGGCTGCGCAGGACCTCGCTGGATGAGCTGCCTGAGCTGTTTAATGTGCTCAAAGGGGAGATGAGCCTTGTGGGGCCTCGGCCGTTGCTTATGGAATACCTTTCCGTGTATACTCCCGAAGAGTTCCGGAGACACGAGACGCCGCCGGGAATTACCGGGTGGGCCCAGGTCAACGGACGGAACGCGGTGGATTGGGATCGCCGTTTGGCGATGGATGTGTGGTATGTGGAGAACCGAAGCCTTTGGTTGGATTTACGGATCCTGTTTCGGACCGCCATTGAAGCGGTTCGCGGGCGCGGCGTGCAGGCTCCCGGCCACGCCACGATGCCTGATTTGAGGGAAATCCGCCTCGGCGAAAGGAGAGGCGCAAGCCGGGACGGTTGAAGAATGGCTGCCGATATAAGAGCGGCATTGAGAAATCTGTTGGGCGGGGCGCTCAGCCGCATTCCCCGCACGGCGGCGACGCGAAACGCCGTGTTGGTCCTCGCTTACACGTCGGTTTTCTATCTGGCCCATCGGCTGGCTTATCAGATTCGCTTCGATTTCAACGTGCCGACCGAGCTTGCCCACCGGGAACGGTGGGGGTGGGCTTATGAACTGCCGCTCCGACTCGCCCTGCTGGCGATGTTCGGCCAGTTCGGCGGACTCCTCAGCTATTTCAGCTTGCCCGATATGAAGCGGATTGTGGGGGCGACCACATCCGCTTCGGCGATTTTGTTATGTCTCTGGTACTTGCCCGCCACTTTTCCCATGACGCCAAGGGGGGTTTTGCTGCTCGACTGGATTTTGTCGACAGGCGGCTTGCTGGCGGTTCGTTTGGCCTTGCGGATGCTTCGGGAATACTACCGGGAAGGAGCGGGGAATCGAAACGGAAAAGGGCCGGCCGGCCGACGCCGCGCGGCGGTTTTGGGCGCGGGGGATGTGGGCGCGGCTCTTGTCCGTGCGCTGCAAACCCGTCGAGGGCTCGGCATGGAGCCGGTCGTGTTTCTGGATGACGATCGGCGCAAGTGGGGCTGCCACGTCCATGGGGTTCCGGTAGTCGGCGCGCCGGAAAGGCTCGCGGAGTTGGCGGAGAAGCTCCGGCTGGACCTGGCCATTGTGGCCATGCCCTCCGCTTCCGCCAAGCGCATGCGCGAGTTGCTGGATCTTTTTCGGAAGCTTCGTCTGGATCATCGAACCGTGCCTTCGACGGAGCAGTTGGCAACCGGCGAGGTGGAGGTTTCCCGGTTGCGGCGGATCGACATCGAGGACCTTCTGGGTCGGGAGCCGGTGCGATTGGAGGTGGAGAGCATCCGTGGGATTGTGCGCGGGAAGAGGATCATGGTGACCGGCGCGGGGGGCAGCATCGGCAGCGAACTCTGTCGCCAAGTGGCGCGGCACGCGCCCAAGAAGCTGCTCCTGGTCGAGCGGGCGGAGGGGGCGTTGTTCTCGATCCATCGTGAGCTTCAAGAGCGGGGGCAGCGGGGCGTCGCTTCCCCGATCGTTGCCGATGTGGGCGACGCGACTCGGATGCGCCAGATTTTTTCCCGCGAGCGGCCGCAAGTGATTTTTCACGCCGCGGCTCATAAGCACGTTCCCATGATGGAAATGCACCCCGGCGAAGCCGTGCGGAACAACTTGATCGCCACGGCGCGTTTGGCCGAGCTTGCGACGGAGCATGAGGCGGAGAGGTTTGTGCTGATCTCGACCGACAAGGCGATCAACCCGACCAGCGTGATGGGCGCCTCGAAGCGCCTGGCCGAGCTCTATATTCAGGCGCTGTTCCGGGAAAACGGCGGCCGCACGCGGTTCATGGCGGTCAGATTTGGAAACGTGCTGGGTTCCTCGGGGAGCGTGGTCCCTATTTTCCGCGAGCAAATCGCCGCGGGCGGGCCGGTGACTGTGACCCATCCCGAGATGCGGCGGTATTTCATGACCATTCCCGAGGCGGTGGGGCTTGTGCTCCAGAGCGCGGCGCAGGGCGAAGGCGGCGAGATTTTCGTGCTGGACATGGGCAAGCCGGTTTACATCTCCCGACTTGCTGAACAAATGATCGCGTTGAGCGGCCTGCGTCCCGGCGAGGATATTGAAATCAAGTATGTGGGGCTTCGGCCGGGGGAGAAACTGTTTGAGGAACTTTTCTATGACAAGGAGAAGCACCGGCCCACGCGCCATCCGAAAATCATGCGTTTCATGGGCGATCCGCCGCCTTATCAGGAATTGAAAGCGTTTTTGGAAGAGCTGGACTCGCGGTTATGGAACGGAGATTCGGGCGAGATCAAGCGCATGCTTGTGCGGATGGTTCCGGAGTACGAACCCTATTTCGGGAACGGCATGTAGAGAAG
>JAGHDA010000473.1 GCA_021160185.1 Verrucomicrobiota bacterium | reverse complement strand
TTCGATCGGCGAGGCTCCCGGCTCGATGAACGCCGCCGTGGGCGACGCGGACGGAAACGGCCTGCCCGATCTGTACGTCACCCGGCTGGGCTACGGTTCGCTCTATCTGCGCATGCCCGAGGGGCATTACCTGGACGCCATGTGGAAGTCCGGCCTGGGTCGCATCACCCGCAAATCCACCGCCTGGGGCGGCGTGCTTTTCGACGCTGACAATGACGGCGATCCGGACGCCTTCACCGCCAACGGCAGCGCGTTCTATCTGGACGGCTCGCTGAGCCTGTTTCTGGAGAACCTCGGAAAGGCGCGCTTCGTCAACGCGGCGGACAAAGGCGGCGCGTTCTTCCGAACTCCCGTCAACGGCCGCGGCGCGGCGGCCTGGGACTTTAATAACGACGGCCGGATGGATCTGCTGTGCACGCTGTTGGCGGACCGGCCGGTCATCCTGGAGAACCGGCTTCCCGCCGTCAATCACTGGCTGAAGCTGAAACTGATCGGAACCCGCGCCAACCGAAACGGCTACGGTGCCTTGATTGCCCTTCGCGCCGGAGGCCGCGTCCTGGTCGGCCAGGCCCACTGCCCCGTCGGTTTCCTCACCCAAGGGGACGACCGAATTCACTTCGGACTCGGCAAGGCCTCCAAGGCGGACGAAATCCAAATCCGGTGGCCCGGCGGCCAACGCCAGGTTCTCCGGAATGTGCCCGCGGATCAAATTCTTACCATCCACGAACCTCGTTGAGCCATGCAAACTCGCCGATTCCCCAACGCCCACACAATCGCGGCGGCCGCGCTCCTTCTGGCGGCAGGAGCAGTCCTGACCAACTGGAAGCCCGTTTCCCGCGCCGCCGAGAAGAAGCACCTCGCCCAATCCGTGTCGCTGCGAAAGATGGCCGACTCCCTTCACGCCGTGATCGCGGCCGATCGCGAGATCTACGCGAAAGAAATCGTGGAACGCCTGGCGCGCCGGGAAGGGGTCCTCGCCGCAGACGCGGCCTGGCGCGAGAAACATTGCCTGCCCGTGCCCGCGCAGATGCTCCGAATGGCCAACATCCACATCCAACGCCGCGGCGGCGAGTTTTCCTATGTTCTGCGTTCGCCTTGGCCGATCAATCCGGCCCAAAGCCCACAAACCGAGACGGAAGAGCAGGCCCTGAAAGCCGTCCTGGCCGATCCGGACAAGCCTCACTATTTCGAGGAAGAGCTAGGCGGACGCAGTTACTTCCTCGCCGCCTACGCGGACCGGGCCACCCAACCCTCCTGCGTCGAATGCCACAACCAGCGCTCGCGAAGCCCGCGCCGCGACTTCAAGCTGGGGGACGTGATGGGCGCAGTGATAGTGCGGATTCCTCTGGAATTCTGAAGCGTTTCGACGGCAACTGCGGCCGCGTTCATTTTCAGCTTGCCCCTCTCCACTTTGGCCATATATTGGCTGCGCAGCGACAAATTGTGGCGGACCGCAAGGAGATCGCCGCTGGAAACGCACAAAGGGAAAAGCCAACGTGAAGAGCCGCGAAAACGGCAAGGCGTTAATCGAGGCGCTGACACAAAGCGACCTGTATCAGGATTTTCTTGATTCCTTCACCGACCTGACCGGCCTGGCCCTGGCGCTTCGGCCGGTGGAGTCCTGGAAGCTTCCCTATCATGGCCGCCGCCGCGAAAACGCCTATTGCCGCCTGGTCGCCTGCCGCAGCAAGACCTGCGCGTGGTGCTTGCAGACTATTCAGCGCGTCTCCCAATGCGCCTTGCGCGAGCCGGCTTCGGTGACGTGCCCCTCGGGGCTGACCGAAACCGCGGTGCCGATCCGCCTCGGCGACCGCACGATCGGTTTCCTCCAGACAGGGCAGTTGTTCCGGCGCAAGCCATCCGACGGCCAATTCGAGCGCGTGGCCCGGCAGCTCGAACAGGCGGGAGTGGATCTCGACTTCCAGGAGCTGCGCCGAGCGTACTATCGCACGCCGGTGATTCCGCCGCGTCAGCATGAGGCCATCGTCCGCATGCTGCGGGTCTTTTCGGTCCAGATGTCCTCGATGAGCAACCAGCTTCTGCTCTGCCGCAGCCACCCGGAGCCGCCTCTCATTCAAAAGGCGAAGCAGTATATCCAGGAACACCAGACCGAAGATCTTTCCCTGGGACAGGTGGCCAAAGCGGTCAACACCAGCACATTTTACTTCTGTAAAATTTTTAAGAAACACACCGGGTTGAATTTCACCGAGTATGTCTCCCGCGTCCGGGTGGAACGGGCGAAGAACCTGGCCCTCAACCCGCACCTGCGCATCAGCGACATCGCCTACGAAGTCGGGTTCCAGTCGCTGACGCATTTCAACCGGGTTTTCAAAAAGATCACCGGCATGTCACCCACCCAGTACCGCGCCAAGCTGCCCAAGCCGTAGCTCGCCTCCGCGCGGCCGCCGCCCTTCATCGGATCACTCGAAGCGTTTCGGGGAAGCGGGCCTCCACTTCCCGCGCGCCCGCCGGAACGGCCAGCGTCGCCTTGTGGCCCCCGGGCCAAAGGATTTCCAGCGCGCGGGGCGGTTCGGGGAGGGCGAGCACTTGGGCGAAGGCGTCGCAGGACCAGTAGCCCGCCCCGGCATGGATCTCCCGAACCGGCCCCGGTCTGGAAGCGAAGAGCAAACGGATCTGCGCGCCCACGCCGTAAGGATTGCCGGAGCCGACGTAGAGCCGCACGCGCAAGCCGGGCCGCCCGCGCGCGTTGCGATAAAGTTTGGTCGCGTTGCCGTTCTGGCTCACAGCCAGGTCCGGCCGCCCGTCATGATCGAAATCCGCCGCGGCGCAGCCCCGTTGCTCGCCGTAGACCTTGATGCCGCTTTCCTGCCCGGGCACGGCCCGAAACCCGCCTCGGCCATCCCCCAACAACAACAGGCCGCGCCCGGCGTCCTGCCGCCACTCGTTCGGGTTCACGGCGAAAAAGTTTTGGCTCAGGAAGAGATCCTCCTTTCCGTCGCCGTTGAAGTCAGCCGCCGTCGCCCCAAACGCCGGGGCCCACTGCGCTTTCATCGGCAGCTCGCGCCGTTCGAAGCGCCCGCCTCGATTAAGGAACACGGCCGAAGCCAGCGTGACTGCCTCCGTCCTGCCGAGGCTGTCCAGAAAATCGCCGTAGATCTCTTGAATGCTCGCCTTGCCGTAGGCTTCGTAGGTTTCCACCATCCCCTGGATCAACGGCAGCGCCGCGCGAAGCGGGCGGAGCCCTCGGTAAGGAACCTCCTTGCCGGTTTCCGGATCCACGCAGCTCTCGATGACGTCCACCGTGCCGCTCCCGTCTAGATCGCCGTAGTAGATGCGTAGCGGCCGGTCGAAATCGGCGCGGTACTGGCTGTTGAGGCCCCAATTCGACGCGGCCAGATCCATCCGGCCGTCGCCGTCGAAATCGCCCGCCGCAATCCCGGCCCACCAGCCGGCAAATCGGGCCAATCCCCAGGCCGCCGTGCGATCCACAAAACGCCTCTCGCGCCATTCGAACACGCGGATCGGCCCCCAATCGCAAGCCAACGCAAGCTCCGGCCGGCCGTCGCCGTTCAAGTCGGTGAAAACCGCGCCGCTGACCAGGCCCAACTTGGCGAAACGCTGCGCGCGGACCAGCCGAGCCCCCTTCTTGAGCAAAAGCAGCGAATCGGCCGGAGCCGGATAATCGCCCGGAAGCGCCCTGCCCCCGATGAAAAGATCCAGCTCGCCGTCCCCGTCCACGTCCGCCATCGCGAGGGGGCCCGCGCTGAAGCGCTCTCCCAGAACGCTCTGGCCTGAGACCCGTCGCCGCAGGTCATAGATGCGGACGCAGCCGCCGTTGGTCCTGCCGTCTTCGTAGTTGCTGTTGCCCACGAGCAACGTTTCGCCCAGGCCGAGAACCGCGGTCTGATCCCGCGGAGTAGTAAGCCGGGCCGCCGGATTCGACGTCTCCTCGAAACGCTTCCCTTGCCGGCTGAGGAAACAGCCCAGCCGCCCGCCCCGCCCGGAGGAAATCAACAGGTCGGTCCAACCATCGCCGTTTACGTCCAGCCACGACACCCCGGGGCCGAGCTGACTGAGCCGCCGCGGCAGGAGCGGCTGCCGGACGAAATCGTCGAAGGAATCTTCGTGATGCCGATGGCCGAGCCAATCGGACACGTCCTCAAAAAGCGGCTGCGGCCGGGGCGCGGGCGGCTGCGGCCGGGGCTGCGCGCCCCGCTCGTCAATAAGGTAGAGCCGGTTGGGAAGCGCGTCAGCCGCGTGTCCGACGCGCTTCCCACGGCGAAGACGCGCAGCGGATCCGAGCCGGAAAGGTAATGCCCTCCGCAAACCACTTCCTGCATCTGCTCCGGCAGCCCCAGAGAGCGGACGTAGATGTGCGCGCCCACGCCTTGGGTGTTGGGAGGAATCCCTCGCAGGCGGACCGCCACGCGGGGCTTGACGCTTTCGTTGCGGTACAGCTCGGCCACGCCGTTGAGGTTGTTGACCGCCACATCCAGGTCGCCGTCGTTGTCCAGATCCGCCATCGCCACGCCGTTGCCCACGTCCGCTGTGGTGAAACCCCACTGCTCGCCGAACTCGGCGAACCGAAGGCTGCCCAGGTTGCGGAAAGCGGCGTTGGGAAGGGCATAGCGGGGAAACATGGTCCGGAGCTTCTGCAGCTCATGGCCGGACATCTTTCTCTGCGCCTTAATCACTTCAGCCTGCTCGATGATGTCCGCGTTCATCATCTGCAATTCGTGGCCGGTGGTGATGAGCAAGTCTTCATAGCCGTCCAAATCCACGTCCATGAAGTTGGGCGACCAGGTCCACTCGGAAGCCTCGACGCGCGCATATTGCGAGATCTCCGCGTAAGTGCCGTCGCCGCGGTTGTAAAAAAGCATGTTATGGGAGTACTGGGGGCGGTTGTCGATCACGCCCACCGGCATGGGCACGGGCCGAATCTCGCCCAGCTCGACCATCCGCTTGGCATGATGCCGGCTGCGCATGTCCGAAACGAAGAAATCCATCCGCCCGTCCCGGTCCACATCCGCAAAGTCGACGCTCATCGAAAAGATGCTGGTCTGGCGAAGAGCCAGCCGGTTGATCAGCCGGAAGCGGCCCGCGCCGTCGTTGATCCAGATCCGGTCCGGAGAGTCAAAGTCGTTGCACACGTAGATGTCCGGGTCGCCGTCCTGGTCCATGTCGCGGAAGCTGACCGTCAGCCCCCATTCATAAAGCAGCCCGCGAAGAGGCCGCCCCTGCTCGTCCAGGAACCGCCCGCCGGTGAAAGAGACCGGCTGGAAGCCGCCCTTGCCGTCGTTGAGGTAGAAGGCGTCGGGCTCGCCGTTCTCAGTGATCCGCCCGTCGCGCGTGACTGTGAACCGGCCGACCAGATCCGGCTCGCTCGCCGGACGCCCGTTCACCGCCACCACCGTAAGCCGCCCGTTGATCTCCGCGATTCGCATCCGCGCCCGAACCATGTCCCGGAACGTAGTGGTTCGGTAGTTGCACACGTAGAGGTCCAAATCGCCGTCCCCGTCCACATCCGCCAACGCTGAGGTCATTCCGGCCCGGTCCGAATTCAACGGCTTGCCCGGCGAGGCCTCCCGGAACCGGCCGCGGCCGTCGTTGAGGAGCAAGAAGGTTCCCTCCCCGACGCTGTTCACAATCAGGTCCAGGTCGCCGTCCCCGTCCACATCGGCAAAGGTCGCCCCGCTGGCGGCCACGCCGTGAAGGGCGACGCCCGCCTTCTCGGTCGCGTCCTCGAACCGCCAATCGCCCAGGTTGCGGTACAGCGCGCAGTCATTGTCGATCCCGCTGAAGAAGAGGTCGCACCGCCCGTCGCCGTCCACGTCGCCCGCGGCCACGCCCGCCCCGTTGAGGTAGATCTGATTAGTAATGTAACGGGATTGCGCCAGCGAATTGGTGAAGCGGATCCCGGTCCGCTCCGCCCCGAGCTGAACAAAGCCGTCCCGGCCGCCCGAGGGCGCGCGCAAGGCAACAGCCGCATACCACGGCTCCCGGGCGGCGGCCGCCGCTGCCGCAAGGCACAGAACCGCCGTAGCAACCGACGCGCGCATCCGCTGAAGGCCCTTCGCCCGCCCGATCCATCGCACGGGCCGAAGTGTACCTTTCCATCGCCCCGGTCCAACACTGTTCTGCCCGCCCGATCCTGAACCTAGTGTAATGGCGCAGAATTAGCTTGGCTATAGATGCGAATTGTGATATACACTGCCTCAGTTCTGGTAGTCAACTGGAGGGTCTGAGGCA
>JAGHDA010000161.1 GCA_021160185.1 Verrucomicrobiota bacterium | reverse complement strand
TAAACGGGTCAAGGCCCTGAGCGGCGGCGCCGGGGCGGGGGAAAACTGGGCGTTTCTGGCGTTGGGCTTCGCCGCCTCAGCCGCGGTTTCTTTTGTCGTGGTGAAATGGCTTTTGGGTTATATACGAACCCACACCTTTCGTCCTTTCGGTTGGTACCGGATCGGTCTGGGATTGATCCTGCTGCTGTTGTTTACAGCTTGAGCTGTCCCGCCCCCGGACCCGGCGGCGGGGGCGGATTTGCGGTGCGAGCGGCGGAAAGCCGCGGGGCTTATTCAGCGGCCTTCAGGACCTTGAGCAGATGGGCCATGTTGTCGGCCAGATCGTCCATCGTCTCCATGCCTTCCGCGTCCTCGGCAGCTTCCCCGGGGCGCAGGCCAAAGGCGAAATTCCAATAGGAGCTTCCCACGATGTAGAAGTGATCGATGGCAAAGAAGGAGATGATGGTGTTGTAAGTCTGCACCGCTCCTCCGCGGCGGACTGCGACGACCGGCGCGCCCACTTTTCGGTAAAACATGTGCCCATTCATTCGGGAGACGAACCCTGCGCGGTCAATGAGGTTTTTCACCCACCCGCTGACGGAGCCGAACCATGTGGGGGAGCCGATGATGATTCCATCGGCCTGTTCCATTTTGGCCAGGAGCTCGTTCAGATCGTCGTCTTGGGCGCACCGGCGCTTGCCTTTGCATCCCAGGCACACCTTGCATGGATGGATCTCCTTTTCCGCTAGAGGAATCAATTCGGTTCGGATTCCATGAGCCTGAAGTTTCTTTTCCACCCGCTTCAGGCAAAGCTCGGTGTTGCCGCCTTTGCGGGGGGAGCCGTTGAACAACACTGTGGAAATGTCTCGCCCGCTCATAAGTTTCCTTTAAAGACAGGAGGGTAGGGCGAAAGCAGCCTTTCAGTCAATGCCTTGCCCTGCGGGACCTTTTCTTGGCGAGAGGAAGCGAGGCGCCATGGGTTCAGGCGCCGGACGGGGTTTTCTTGCTCTGGCGAACAAATTCTTCCGCTTTTTCCCGGAGGCCTTTTTCGATCGCCTCTTGGGGGCTGACGCCTTGTTTTTCAGCGAGCTCCCGCACTTCCTCGGTGATTTTCATGGCGCAGAATTTGGGGCCGCACATGGCGCAGAAACGCGCGAGCTTGGCGGATTCCTGGGGGAGAGTCTGGTCGTGGTAGGCGCGCGCGGTTTCAGGGTCGAGGCTCAGGTTGAAATGGTCTTCCCAACGAAACTCGTAGCGGGCTTTGGAAAGGGCGTTGTCCCTGTATTGCGCGCCGGGGTGTCCTTTGGCCAGATCGGCGGCGTGCGCGGCGATTTTGTAGGCGATCACTCCCCGCCGCACGTCCTCCCGCTCCGGCAAACCGAGATGTTCCTTCGGGGTGACGTAACAAAGCATCGCCGCGCCCATCCAGCCGATCATCGCCGCGCCGATCGCCGAAGCGATGTGGTCGTAGCCGGGAGCGATGTCGGTGACCAGCGGGCCGAGCGTGTAAAAGGGCGCTTCGCGGCACCACTCCAATTGCCGGAGCATATTTTCGTGGATCAGATGCATCGGGACATGGCCCGGTCCTTCGTTGATCACCTGGACGCCGCGCTCCCAGGCTCGGCGGGTGAGTTCGCCCTGGAGCTTGAGCTCCGCAAATTGCGCCTCGTCGTTCGCGTCGGCGATGGAGCCCGGCCGGAGTCCGTCGCCGATGCTCACCGCAATGTCGTAAGCCGCCAGGATTTCGCAGATTTCGTCCCAGTGGGTGTAAAGAAAGTTTTCCCGGTGATGAGCCAGGCACCATTTGGCGAGGATGGAGCCGCCTCGGCTTACGATGCCCGTGACCCGCTCGGCGGTGAGCGGAATAAACCGCAGAAGCAGCGCGGCGTGGATGGTGAAATAGTCCACGCCTTGCTCGGCCTGTTCGATCAATGTGTCCCGGTAGATTTCCCACGTGAGCTCTTCAGGCAGGCCGCCGACTTTCTCGAGCGCCTGGTAGACAGGCACCGTGCCGATCGGCACGGGCGAATTGCGAAGGATCCACTCCCGTGTGGCATGGATGTGCGCGCCGGTGGAAAGATCCATTACGGTGTCCGCTCCCCATTGAACGGCCCATCGCATCTTCTCGACTTCCCCCTCGATGTCGGAGGCAAGGGCCGAGTTGCCGATGTTGGCGTTGATTTTGACCAGGAAATTGCGTCCGATGATCATCGGCTCGCATTCGGGATGATTGATGTTGGCGGGAAGGATCGCCCGGCCGGCGGCGATTTCGTCCCGCACGAATTCGGGCGTGATTCTTTCCGGGATGCGTTGGGGGAAGCGCCGGAAGACTTCCATCAGGTTCGGGAGGATCGCCGCGCTGTGTTGATGCCTCAGGGAGCCGCGGGAACTCTCCGCTGGAAGCGCTTCAAGCCCCTGGTTTTCTCGAATAGCCACGAACTCCATTTCCGGGGTGATGATGCCTTTGCGGGCGTATTCGAGTTGGGTGGGGCGCTTGCCGGGCTTGGCTCGGAGGAGGCGGCGCTCGCTGGATCGCGGCAAGGGAACGCCTCTTTCGGCGGGGGGCGAGAAGCGTTCATATTCTTCCACGTCGCCGCGTTCCAGGATCCACGGCCTTCGAATGGGGGGCAGCCCTTTAGAAAGGTCGCCATGGTGATTCGGATCGCCCCAGGGGCCGCTGGTGTCGTAGACGCGAACCGGTTCGTTGCTTTCTCTCGAGCCGTCCGGGCGCTCAGTTGGAGCGAGCGGGATTTCCCGCATGGGCACTCGGAGATGAGGGTGCAACCGGCCCTTCAGGTAAATTCGGCGTCCTGCCGGAGCCTTGTCGGAAGCGGCTGCCGGGGTCGCTTTGTTGGCGCCAGGATCAGTTTGCGGGTCCGCGTTCATATTGTCTCCATGCCGATTGGGACCCGGGGGCAAAGGAAGGAATTGAAACAACCGTCCCTTCGCCGGCATTACCCGGATCAGGTTCAACGGGTCGGCGACGCCCCCGCGTCGCCCTCTCAGCCTTTGCCTCGATCATTCCGAAGCCGGGCGGCTCCCCGACCTTGGCAAGCTAGTCTTTGAGGGAACTTGCGTCAAGGCGTTCGGGTTGCGAGAGGGGCGCGTTTCCTTGCGCGGCGATTGGCGGCAGGCTTGTCAGCGAGGGCAAGTTGTGGGAGAACACGCTTCCGATATGATGAAGATTAGACGGATGCGAATGTGGATCCTCGGCGCGGCGGCCGCGGCGGCGTGCGCGGGAGTCGGCCGCGCGGCGGTCTTGTCGACGGAACGGGAGCTGTACGGCACAGGCGATTTTGACGGCGACGGTCGAACCGACGCGGTGATTGTCGATCGCGCCTCGGGCAAATACCGGATCGGGTACGCCGAGGCGGACGGCAGCCTGACGTGGGCGCCGTACCGGGCGAGCGGGATAACCGGCGTGACCGGGCTGGGCGTCGGCCGCCTGTTGAGCCCCAAGGCGGACGCGCTGGCGTTCGCCTCGGCGGACGAGAACCGGTTGGCGGTGGTCAGCGCCGCTGATCGCGCGACTCCCGAGGAGCCGATCGAGATCGATTTTCTTTCCCTCGGACCGAACACGCCGGCGGCCGTCCGCCTGGACGAGGATTCCCCGCTCCAGGGCTTGCTGGTGGCGAGCATCTACAACGATCCGGTTCCGAACCGGCTCAGTTGGTTCCGCAGCGACAAGGGGGAATTTGAGCTGGTGGACGAGGCGGACGACCCGGCGGGCAAGCTCGTCACGGCGGTCCTTTGGAAGCCGGCCGGAAAGCCCGAAGTTTTAGCGGGCGCCTGGCAGGGCAAGACGGCCGCCAAGTTGCAGGTGTTGACCATGGCCGGTGGCGCGCCGAAAGTGTTGGCCGCCCTCGATCAGCCCGCCGGCGCGACCTTCGCTCTGGCCGATCGGCGCGACGGCAGCGCTTGCCTGCTCGTTTACACCCCCGGCGGCAAACAGATTCAGTCTGTGCGGTTGACCGCGGGTAAGCAG
>JAGHDA010000423.1 GCA_021160185.1 Verrucomicrobiota bacterium | reverse complement strand
GTGGACGCTATATGTAAAAACCCGGGCTCTCTTTGAGGGCGACGAGGGGATGAGCGGCGGCGTGGAACGGTTGCGGCGCGATCTTTACGCGCAAGCGACGAAGCAATTGCCTCCTGAGATTTCCAGAGCGGAGCTGATCGACCATCTCGAGAAAGTTCCCAAACGTTATTTTTTCAGCAGGGGCTCAGCGGAGATTATAAATGACTTGCGCTTGGCGCATCGTTTTATGGAGAAGCAGATCGACGAGCGCGTTGGAGAGGAAGCGGCGCTGGAGCCCGAAGTTGAGTGGAGAACGGATCCCAACAAGGGGTGCGCCGTAATTACCGTGTGCGGCTGGGAGAGAGAAGGGACATTCAGCAAAATCGCGGGCGCGCTTTCCGCCTCGGATTTGCACATTCACAACGCGGAGATTTTCAGCCGAGGCTACCTTGTGTTAGACGCATTTGATGTCACTGATATTTACACCCAACGGCCTCCTCGGCGCCGGCAGATAGAGAGATGCGTCCGGCTTCTGAAGATGGCTCTGTCCCAGCCGCGAAGGCAAGAGGAGATTAGGGGCGAGAAAAAGCTGGATTTGTGGGCTGCGGTGCAACGGCGGGCCGCCGCCTTTTATGCGCTTCGAGGCAAAGTGTTTCATGCCCCTCCTCCGCCCTTGGTGGAGTTTGACAATGAAACCTCCAAAAACTACACGATTATCGAAGTAACTGCTCGCGATCGTTTTGGCTTGCTTTACGCGATCGCGTCGGCCTTGAACAAGCTCAAGGCGGATGTGGTTTTAGCCAAAGTGAACACGGAAAAGGGCATGGCTTGGGACGCGTTCTACGTGCGCGAGTTGCGCCACGCTTCCGCGCCGCGGAATCTGGAGGAAGAGAACAAGCCCAGAAAGATCCTGGATCCGAAAAGAGTGGAGGAGATTCGCGCCGGGGTGATCGAGGAAATCAGAAAGCTGGATCGGATCCTGGATGAAGCGCTAGTTCTTGGGGCGTAGACTCTGTTTCAAACAATGGCCGCCATGGCCGCCGCGTAAGCTTCGGTGTGGCTGAGACTGATCAGCGCGTTCCGCGCGTTTTTTTTCTGAAGCAAGAGCTTTGCTTTTCCATGAAAGATGATGTAGGGCTCCCCGGAAGGACGGTTTGCCACTTCGATGTCTTTCCATCCAAGTCGGCTTCCGATCCCTGTGCCGAATGCTTTGGAGACAGCCTCCTTGGCGGCGAAGCGGGCGGCGTAGTGCGGAAAGGGGGCGCGGAATTGCCGGCAGTAGGCGATTTCCGGAGGGCGCAGAATTCGTTCCAGAAACCGGTCCCCGTGGCGTTCGCACACGGCGCGGATGCGTTCGACCTCGATGATATCCACTCCGACTCCGACCAACATTCCCGCCTCCGCTGTCATCGCCTCTGCGGCCCTTCTTGCAGAGCGTATCCCTTCATCAAGGCAAGCATTTCCCGCACCGCTTGGCTGATGCCCACAAGCACGGCGCGGCTGATGATGGTGTGGCCGATGTTGAGTTCTTCCAGATAAGGAACGCGTTCCAGAAGATGGGGGAGGTTTTGATAATTGAGGCCGTGGCCTGCGTTCACCCGCAAGCCTTGCCCATGGGCGGTTTCAGCCGCGCGGGCGAGGCGTTCCAACTCTTGGTCTCTTAACTGAGTCGAGGCAAACCCCTCGGCGAAGGCTCCGGTGTGCAGCTCTACAAATTCCGCTCCGATCCGCGCGGCGGCTTGAATCTGCTCCGGATCGGGATTGATGAATAAGCTGACGAGGATGCCTGCTTCCTGAAAGCGCGCGCATGTTCTTTTGAGGGATTCAAGCTGGCCGGCCGCGTCCAGGCCGCCTTCGGTGGTGACTTCCTGGCGGCGTTCGGGCACCAGGCAGACACTGTCCGGTTTCAGCCTGAGAGCGATGTCGACGATTTCAGGCGTGTCGGCCATTTCCAGGTTGAGCCGCGTGGCGATGCGCTCTCGAAGCTGCCACACGTCCCGGTCTTGGATGTGCCGGCGGTCTTCGCGGAGGTGCGCGGTGACGCCGTGCGCTCCGGCTCGCTCGCACTCCAAGGCTGCGGCGAGAGGATCCGGCTCGCCCTTGCCGCGGCCCCGATAACGCGCTTCGCGCAGCGTGGCTACATGGTCGATGTTTACCCCTAACTTGAGCATAGGATGTCCAGGCGCGTTTGATTCATTTGTGTTGGAGAGGAGGCCGCTTCGCCTTGCTAGGGCGAACGCGGAGGATCGATTTTGTCGGTCGCTCAGCCCGGTTGGCGCGCGCAGGCTTCTTCCGTTGCGCTGTGGACGTCAACCGGCGGGGAGGCGCCCAAGCCGGGAAGCGTTCTCCGTCGAGCCAGCGGCAGATCTGGAGAAGCTCAAGCCCGGTGAAGCCGAGGGCGGAGCTGCGTTCCAGTTTCCATGTGTCCGGGGCCTGGCGCACGACGCGTGTGACGGTGTTGCCCAAACGGTTCAGAATGTTGCTCCGGGACAGCCAAACCATTGCCCCGTTCTTCGGATAAGGCGCGTATCCCGCAAGCATGCTGTACATGAAGTAAGTGTTCCACCAGTGGGGCGCTTGTTGGGAAGTCAGCTCCCAGTGGTAGTAGATCAGGTTTTTGTCGTTTTGGAGCTGGGCCAGAAGCTCCGGAGGCGGGGGATCGCCTTCCTTCCAGAGCGGCAGCGTGAGCCCGGCCACTGCGAGATCTTGGCACGGCGAAGGGGCTGGCGTCGCAAAGGGAACCAGGAAGAAAACTTTGGTGACGACCAGACGATTCTGCTGGGGGAGGTACACAGCCTTGCTTTTTTCCAACCCCGCAAACCGCTTCCGGAGCGCCGGGGTAAGCCGGGGCGCCATCCGGCGGAGGGCGTTGGTCGGATCCGGCAATTCGAAGGCCCAGTAAGTGAAGAAGGGCAGCTTGGCGACCGACCAGCCGAAGATGCGATTGGGCGCGGAGTCCAGGCCGAGCTCTCGGATCAGCGGGCAGCCGCGAAGGAGGTTGCCCGCGCCCCGCAGCGCCCAGAAGCTGATAAGCGGTTCGCGGATCAGGTTGGTCGGAACTTTCCATGGAACCAGTTCCAGCGGCCGAGGAGAGTCAAATCGGAGCAGAGCCTCCGTGCGGAGATTTTTCCCTTTCCCATAAATCCGGATGTCCGCGTCGGGAAGCCCGAGGCCGCGGAGAGCTGCGCTGAGGGCTTCCCAGCAAGGGCTGTCGATTTGGAGCCTCAGCCACGCGGCCTTTCCGCGCTTTGGCGAGGGGGGGCGAGTTTTCAAAAGGGACGCGAGGCGCAGCGCGCCGGAGGCGTTGGGAGGGCGAACGGCGGCCACGAACCGACCCTTGCTTGCAAGGGCGGCGGTTTCCCATCCCCCGCCCAAGACGGCGAGCTCGAAGCTCAGGCCCTCTTCTTGAACTTCCCGGGGCGCGCCGCCAAGAGCTCGCGCCAGTTCGCGCCATTGCTCCATGGCGTCGGGCAAGAAGTT
>JAGHDA010000479.1 GCA_021160185.1 Verrucomicrobiota bacterium | reverse complement strand
GCGGAGGCGGCGGCATGAGGATACCGGAGCGCCAGCGCCTGGGCGCGGGCGAGGAGCTCCTCGACCGACTCGGTCCGCTCCGGAAACGAGTCGCCCGATTCGGCCAAGGGTTCGGGAAGCTCGACCGAGTCGACGATTTCCCACCGGAATGTTTCCGCTTCGCCTTTTCCCGGCGTGGACCACTCTTTCAGATCCGCGTCCTCGGCCCACAGGGGCGCAAGCCAGTCGAGCGGAGACACAGCCCGGAGGAAACCCAAGGGCTGCGCGGGATCCGGGGCGTCCGCGCCGGTTTTTCCCTTGCGCGCCCGCCAGGTTCCGGTGAGCAGAAGCCTGCGCTGGGCGCGGGTCATGGCCACGTAGAGAAGCCGCAACTCTTCGGCGAGAAAGGCCCGTTTCCGGCGTTGCATCGCGGCCCAGTGCCACAAAGCGGGATAGGCGGAGGGCAGTGCCTCGTCTTGAAGTCGGGGACAAACGCCAAGCTTTGGATCGAGGAGAACCGCGGCGTGTTGATCCCGAAGGTTGAAGCGCCCGCCCAGACCGGCGAGGACGACAAGGGGAAATTCGAGGCCCTTGCTCTGGTGGATGCTCAAGAGCCGCACGGCGTCGGCCCCGCCTTCCCAATCCGGTTCGGCTCTTTCCCCGAATTCCTCCCGGGCTTCCATGAACCGGAGGAACCGGGAGAGGCCCAAGCGGTTGCCGGCGTCGAACTGGCGAAGCGTGCGGACGAAACTTTCCAGTGCCGCCAGGTCGCGCTCCCTTCCTCCTTCGGCTCTGAGAAGGGCGGCGAAGCCGATCTCGTCGAGAATGGCCTCGACGGCTTGGGAAAGCGGATTGCGCCGGAGGAGCGAGCGCCATCGGGCGAAGTCATGGAGAAACCGCTCGGCTTTCTCGCGGGCGCTGCGATGGATGCAGCGCAGGGCCTCTTCCCCTTCCGGTTCGGAATCGGTTTCCCCCAATGCCTTGAGAGCTTCCCAGAAGGGGCCTTCCGGGCGGCGGAGCCGGATCCAGGCCAGCTCGTTAGGCGTCATGCCTCCCGCCGGGGATCGCAGCGCGGCAAGCAGGGCGGGATCTTGCCGCGGATTGTGGAGCAGCCGCAGCAGGTTGAAAGCGTCGCGCACGGCCGGAGCCTCCTGCCATCCTGAGCCGGACACGGCCAAGGGGACGCCCGCGCGGTGAAACACCTTGGAGAACGCCTCGGCGTGCGTCCGAGGGGATCGGAGCAGGATCGCCGCGTCGCTCCAGCGCATTGGGCGCAACTCGCCCGAATCGGGGTCCGGCACGCGCAACCCTTGCTCCCGCCAAGCGCGCAGCCGCGCCGCCACGAGGGCCGCTTCTCGCTCCAAGCCGCGCAGCTCCTCGGACGACTCCTCCTCCCCGGACGGCGGGGCAAGCAGGACAACCTCAACCGGCGGCGCGGCGTCCGGCGGCCACGCGGCCGGATCGCCGGGCTCCAGCTCGTCCTCAGGGGCCAGCTCCAGCCCGCACAGATCCTCCCGCATGAGCCGGCGGAAGGTCTCGTTGACGAACCGGAGGATTTCCGGGCGGCTGCGGTAGTTTTTCCGAAGCCGAAAGACACGGCCTTTCTCCGCGCCCGGCTCTTCCCAGACCCGCAGCCGCGCGCGAAAGATTTCCGGGTCCGCCAGCCGGAAGCCATAGATGCTTTGCTTCAGGTCGCCCACAAGAAAGCGGTTCCCTTCCGGATCGCTTCGGGAAACGGCCTGGATCAGGGCGTCCTGGATGGCGTTGATGTCCTGGCACTCGTCCACGTAAACCAGAGCAAACCGCCGCCGGAGGGTCGCGCCGAGACCGCGCCGGAGAAGGCGGAGAGCGAAGCGCTCGAGATCGTGGAAATCAAGCGTCCCTCGCCGGAGCCGGGCCTCTTGAAACGCCGCAGTGAACTCCCGGACCAGCTCGAGGAAAGCGCTCACCGGCCGGCGCATCCGCTCATGGGCCTGGAGCCATCCTGGCGCGGGGCGGTCCGCGGCGAACCACTCCCGGATCCATCGAAATTCCACCAGGAAGTCCTTTTTCCAAAGCGAGGAAAGGCCGCCTTTGAGTTTGAGGGAACCGGCGCAGGAAAGAAGACGAGCGCTAAGGTCGCCGAATCGCTCCGGAAGCGCTTGGGCGAGCGTTTCCAGAAGGCTGCGGACTTCCCGGGCCTCCCGCTCGGGCAAGAGGCAATGGCGTTCCAACGCCGCCCGCCACTGCCGCGCCCAGGCGTTCACCGCCTCGGCCGCGTTTTCCATCATGCGGCGCGCGCCTTCCTCGCTCCATGCCCGTTGCTGTTCCGTCAGCCACTCTTCCGGATTGGGCAAGGTCGTCAGGAAACGGTAAATGCGGAGAGTCAGCTCGCGGAGCCTCGCCACGTCGCCGTCGGCATAAGCGAGGAAAAAGTCCCGCAGCGCCTCGGCGGAGTCGGCGCCGGGAGCGGCGAGCTTCTCCAGAACCTCATCGAATGTCTCGCGAGCCAGGAGGGCGTTCTGGGCCGGCTCGAGAACCGTGAAGCGGGGGTCGATCCCCAGTTCGAAGGCATGCTCGCGAACCAGTCGGAGGCAAAAGCTATGGAGGGTGCCGATGGCCGCCTGGTCCAAAAGAAGCGTCTGCTCGCGCAAGAACCGGTCCGCCGGCCGCTTCCGCAATTCAGCCTGAAGGCGGTCGGCGATCCGCGCGCGCATTTCCGCCGCGGCGGCTTCGGTGAACGTCGCCACCAGGACGCGCTCGACCGAAAGAGGACGGTCCGGATCCAGGATGCGCGCGACCAGGTGTTCGACCAGCGTCCGCGTCTTGCCCGTGCCGGCCCCTGCGGAAACCAGGAGATTGCCTTCGGCCCGGACGATTTGTTGTTGAACCTCGTTCAGCCTCGCCGGCATGCGGCCACCATGAAACAACGCCTCGCCCCCGGCGAGGGTTTTCACCGGAGACGAGGCGGCGCGTCGATCCGAAACGCGGCGTGTTGTGTCGGAGCCTTAATGCATGCGGCGGGTGCAGTGGTCCTGGAGCCAAAGCACATCCGGATTGTTCGGTTGGGGCACATTCAACTGAAGCGACTTGCCCTTTTCCACCGGCGGAGTGGTTCGCGGATCCACCCATCGATGAATTTCCGAATGCCCGTCCGCGAAGGCGAAGCCCGCCGCGCCGTTGTGATAGGAAGCCGGATAGTCAACCATCTTCGTGGTGGAGGGATCGGGATAGCCGGGCATCCAGGTCACGTAGAACCCGTCGTTGATGCTGTCTTCCCGCTCGTCCAGCAGCACCCAGGTCTGGCTCGGGCCCGGATCCACAAAATCAGTCATCCGCAGGTACATCCGCCATTCCGGTCCGCCGTACCACGTGTGCTGGCCCTCGTTGCCGCCCACCCAGGCGTTCATCGAGACGCTTCGGATGCGAGGCACGGTTCTGCCGGCGTACGGGCCGCTGGTGGGATGGACCACGCTCCTGTCCGCCGGGCATTTGTAGATTCTGACGCTGTTGCCGGTGTAAGGCCAGATGGCCCCCTTCATGATCGTGTTGGTGGCGTCCCAATTCTGGGAATTGCCGTTGTTGAAATCGAGAATGCCGTGCACCCAGGCGTAGGGGTAATTAGGATTGCTGGTATTCTCGGCCACGTAGGCGTAAGGAAGCCGGCCGTTAGCGTCGTCCGCATAGAACATCCAAGCCAGCATCAACTGCTTGGTGTTGTTCATGCACATGATGCCTTGAGCCTTGGCCTTGGCTTTCGAAAGCGCCGGGAGAAGCATCCCGGCCAGGATCGCAATGATTGCGATGACCACCAAAAGCTCGATCAACGTAAAGCCCCTCGCCCGGCGGCGGAGCCCCCGATCCGGCCGCTCAATGCGTTTTGCACAATTCATGGTTGCTAAACTCCTTCGCTTTCGAATTCGACGCTCTGTTCCTCACTCTGAAGCCTATGCTTTCACGCGTCAACGGCTTTCCTTTTTAACTTTTGATTGTAGAACGCCCGGCGCCGTTGGAAAAGTGTGCGTTTAACGGCACATCTCGGGCGACGGAAGCGGGACCGCGGGGAGCAGAGCGAGGCCATTTCGCCCGAATGGAGAAAGAAAAGGCAAATCGTGGATAAAGATAGCCAATTAAAACCCGGAGCCCAGGCGGCAGCCGGCTAAGTTCGCCCAGGGCGGAGGCGGGGAAATCTTGAGAACCGTCCGTAAGTGCGAGAGACTCCGCGCCGGAGGAAAGCATTGATGATACAGGAAAGCGAGAAGCCAAGCCGCCGGGAGTTTTTCCGAACCGCAGGCCGGTGGGTCGGGCTGGGCGGACTTCTGGCGCTGGGGGGAGCGGCGCTGGCCCGAGGAACATGCCGGCTCGGCGGGGCGGGAGCGGCGTGCTCGGAGTGCGCGTTGGCCCGCGGGTGTCCCTTGGCGCGGAGGGCGGCCGCGGCAGGAGAGCGCGCGAAGCCGGAAGGAGAGCGATGAATCCGCAAGAGTCTTCAGGAAAAAGGCGCGGCGGCGCGAAAGGCGTTTCACGGCGTCGGTTTCTGGTCGGAGCCCTTGGAGCAACCGCTGTGGGCGCGGGCCATTCCGCCGCGGCTCAACGATCCCAAGCCAATCCTTACGCCTATTCGGTAACAGCGTTTGAGGAGGTGGACCCAAAGTGGCTTCAATATCGGGAGATCGCTTCCTGGAACGTTCCATACGCTCCGCCCCGACGGTTGAGCGTGGGAAGGGACGGAACCATATGGGTGGGGGCGGCGACCCGTCTGCTCAGTTTTGACGAGCGGGGGAGAAAGATAGTGG
>JAGHDA010000392.1 GCA_021160185.1 Verrucomicrobiota bacterium | reverse complement strand
TCGCAGTACAGAACCGCCCCAGTGGGGACGTTTGCTCGACGTTATGGGAACGTTGGAAACGACCTCGATGGTCCGTCATAGCATCCAGCCTTTGCGATACTTGCGGCGAATGAACTGCTCGGCTTCGGGGCAGTTGGTTGCTCTCAGATCGTCGGGGTCCCAGTGGAGTTTTTCGCGGGCGCGAAACGCAACGGTTCCCAACAGCACCGTCTCGGTCAGCGGGCCGCTGTACTGGAAGTCGGCCAGGGCCGGAGCGCCGCCCTTGCAGGCGCGCAACCATTCGGCCTTGTGACCCGGCGATGGCGGGATCGATGGCGCCGGCGGCTGGAAGTCCGCAAACTTCTCACGCGGATACAACTCGCGCCGGCCGTAATCGGCCAGGAGCATACCGCGGCTGCCGACAAACAACACGCCTTGCGGCCAGTTCGGCAAGTTGTGTTCCTTCAAATGCGGCGGGCGCTTGTCGTTATCGTACCAACTGAGCGTGACCGGCGGACGGCCGCCGCGAGCTGGGAACGTCCAACGCGCGGTCAGCCACAGCGGGTAGCCTTCCGGATGATGCGGCTGGCCCTCCGCCTCGACCGTCTCCGGGCGTTTCAAATCGAGCGCCCAGAACGCGAGGTCGATCAAATGGCATCCCATATCGCCGAGCCGGCCGTTGCCGAAATCCCACCAGGCTCGCCAGGTCACGGGCATGTACGCCGGATGATACGGCCGGTACGGCGCGGGCCCGATCCACAGGTCCCAATCTTCGATCGCATCCGGAATCGGCGGCGTCTCCTTCGGCCGGTCGCGGGGCGGCCAACCTTCGTTGCACCACACGTGGACCTCACGAACCTGACCGATCACGCCCGCGCGAATCCACTCCACGACTCGCCGGTAGTTGGTCTTTGCGTGGTTGATGATCCCCATCTGCGTTGCGACACCGCGTTGATGAGCCAATTCCGTGACGCGGCGCACTTCGTGCACGTCGTGAGCCAGCGGTTTTTCGCAGTAAACGTGCTTGCCCATTCGGATCGCGGCCGCCGCCGCTGTGGCGTGGACGTGATCAGGGGTGGCAACCAGCACGGCGTCGAGCTCACGGCCGCGCTCGTCCAACAGTTTCCGAAAATCCAGGTATTCCAGGCAGCGCAACTGCGGCCGCCCGCGTTTCTCATTGATCCGCCGGACGTAAGCCGCCACCGGCTTCCGGCCCGCCGCGCCGCCGTAGTAGAACCGCGAGTAATCCATCTCCCGGACAGGATCGGCCACGGCGACCACTTGAGCGTCCTTTTCGCGCAGCAGTTCGCGCGTGTTGACAAACCCCTGACCGCCGGCGCCGATCACGGCCACGTTCACCATCTCGCTCGGCGGCGTATGTCCCGGACCGCCCAGCACGTACCGCGGCACAATCGTCCAACCCACCACGCCCGCGCCGCCGGCCATCCGCCGGAGGAATTCGCGCCGCCGGATCCGCCCTTCCGTCAGTTTCATCGTTTGTCTCCCATTATTGGACCGTCGTCGCTTTCGCGATCGACCGCAACGCCAGGCAAAGCTGTCCGGGTTTTGATTGCCCGCACTTTTGCCGCGCGGAATGCGGCGCCGGCGCGCCGCAGCTTTGTGCCTTGGGATGCCATACCACCATCACTTCATCACCCCCAGGTCTTCGAGCCAAGCCAGGAAAAGCCGCGGCCAGACGGCAACCGATTTGCCGCGGCCGACACCCAGGTCGAATCCGTGTGCGCCTTTGCCGAAGACGTGCAGCTCCGCATTGACGTCCGCCTCCAACAGGCGCGCATAAAAGTCGACGCATCGTGACGCGGGTGTCAGCTCGTCGGATCGGGCGTTGATGATGAACATCGGACAGATCGGCCCGGCAGACGCATTCGCCGCCAGCCGGCCGGCAAGAAGCTGCTCCGCGTCGTCGGGAATCCCCGGATAGAAAAGGCCCGCGAAATCCGGCATGCCGCTCGGCCGACCTTCAGCCGACTTGGGCTCCGTGTGCAGGGCACAACTGAGCGCCAAGTGGCCGCCAGCCGAAAATCCGCAGATGCCGATCTTATGCGGGTCCAAGCCGAGTTCCGCCGCACGCGATCGGAGCACACGGACAGCTTGCCAGCCGTCGGCGCGCACGGCTCGCAAGTAGTCGCGCCACGACTGTTTGGAACGAATATCCTCGGCAGTGCGCGTATGGTATTTCAACACCAAGCAGGTTACGCCATACGGCTTCAACCACAGCGCCAAATCGTGTCCTTCGCGGTCGATCCACACGTCGCGAAAGCCGCCGCCGGGACAGATCACCAGGCCCACGCCGTTCGGACACCTCGGCCGATGAAGACTGTAAGTCGCCTGCGACACTCGGCTGTAGACCCGGTTCAGCCCGGATGGGGAGTTCGGCCGCGCCGCATAGGACCGGAGCTGCTCCTTCTCGTGAGACCGAACCTCGTACGGCGGTCGTTCTTGCCACAGCGGAACCTCGGGCGGCAATTCCGCCGCCGACCCAACGATGGGCATCGCCAAAGTTACCATCAATAGGCCGAGCAACGTGGGTTTCGGCCGCCGGGCGATCGGAAGAACAAGAGATTTCCTTTGCATGGTGTCACTTCCCTGGTTGTTGAAAAAGCGGCTTTTTCTGCACCGGCGTGATGGTGATTACATATTCCGGTCTACTCAAGAACCGATGTGTCCCAATCCACGTGCCGCCGACGGTGAAGTGTTCGTCGCTGCTCCAACCTTCCTGGCACGAGAGTTCATAGACTTCGGCGGAGAAGCGCCTGGCCGTCGGAGCCGAGAGCACAACAGCTCCAGTCCAGCCGCTCCGGCTACAATGCCCAGCCTTCACGGTAACTGCGCCGGATGAACCGCTCCGCCTCGGCGCAGTTTGTGGCTTTCAGGTTCTGCGCGTCCCACTGAAGTTTCTCACCCGTGCGGTAAGCCACACAGCCCAGCAGGATCGTCTCGGCCAAAGGTCCCGAATAATCGAAGCGGCAGAGGGCGGGTGGCCCGCCTTTGCACGCCAGCAACCATTCGCGGTAGTGGCCGCGCGAGCGGGGGATCGAGCGCGGGGGCGGCTGAAAATCGGCGTACGCTTCCTCGGGCAGCAACTTGTAGCGAGGCGGGATGACTTCAATCTGGGTCGCCAGCAATCCTTTCGAGCCCACAAACAGGACGGCCACCGGCCAGTCCGGCAAACGCACTTCCTTGGCAATCGCCGGCCGGCGGCCGACGCCGTGATGCCAGGTGAGCGTCACCGGCGGCCGGCCCTCACGAGCGGGGAACGTCCACACGACACTCATCCACAACGGAGCGACTTCACGCGTCGGCGGCTGCGGCCCCTCGGCCTCGACTGTCTCCGGATACTTCAAATCGAGCGCCCAAAAGACC
>JAGHDA010000040.1 GCA_021160185.1 Verrucomicrobiota bacterium | reverse complement strand
GAGAACTGATGGAAAGGAAAAAGTATGTTTATTGGAAAGACGGTGAGATGTGGCTGGGGTATCTGGAAGAATATCCGGATTATATGACCCAAGGGGAGACATTGGAGGAATTAAAGGAGAATTTAAGAGACATATATCATGATCTTTCAAGTGAAAATATTCCATGCGTCCGACGGGTTGATGAGTTGGAAGTCGCATGAAGAGAAAAGATCTGATCAAGAAGTTAGAAAACATGGAGTGTGTTCTAATACGTCATGGCGGCAAACATGATTGGTATCATAATCCCAGGACGAAGATATCCCAACCAGTGCCCAGGCATAAAGAAATCAATGAGTATTTAGCCAAGCGTATCATAAAGATGCTTAAAGACCCGATATAATAACAAGTCGGCTCATTTATAGCAGGTGAAGTGGTGTGTTCGACGATGATTACAGCCGCTCAACTCATTCCGTATAGGACTTCCAGCGATGATCATGCTGAGACCGAGCGTCTCAAAGAACAGTTTGCAAGAGTGCGTCAGGAACGCGTTCCGCTGTATTTGACGCTTGACGAGTTTGATGAAATCCTACGCTGGAAACTACGCAGTCAATACGGAAGACAACGGGAACGACGTAAAGTAAATACGGACGATGTGATACGTATAGTGACAACGGCGGCGCTATCCTTGACCCATCCTGATAGCGATTATGAAACTGAATTGCGGCTTGGAATACTATGCACGCTGCGGGGGGTCGGGGTGTCTGTAGCCTCAGCAATTCTTGCGCTGGTGTTTCCCGAAAAATACGCAGTCATTGATTTTAGAGGCTGGAGGCAGGTGTTCGACGAAGAGAAAAAACCATTCACCATTTCGGATTACAAACGATACCTGCGCAAGATACAACCGCTATCGCTTAAGTTAGGGTGGTCTGTGCAAGAAGTGGACCTCGCGAGTTGGGAGTACGACCGAATCCACAGTAGGAAGTCTATGGCAAGTAAGGCGGCGGGCTAACAACTCGCTCCAACCGACTACTCCCTCGCTTCGCTCGGCCGCGCCGGCTGAGTTCGAGGCCGTTAACGTTCTTTCAGCCTTTCCTTTTCCACCGCTTCCGATGCTTCTTCCTGCTCGGCCTTCTCGGCCGGTTTGTCGATAGCGGCCGTCTGCGGGGCCATGATGAGTCGCGGCTTGTTGCGCTTCGCAGCCTTGGGGCTCCCGTTCGGTCGCTATCTACGCGCCTTCGGCTCTCCGGCTCTCAAGAGGGCCGACCTGCCTGGGCGTCGCACGCAGACAGGGCGGGCAAGTCCGTGAGCTCGGCCGCCGTCAGGTCCTGCAGCCCCAACCCGTCCCGGCTCGATCCCGGCTTCAACAGCAACGGACCGAACTGGTTCACCGCCGCGCCCAACTGCTGGATCTGCCGGCGGCCCAACGCCTCCAAGCCGACCAACTCGCCTTGCCCCGCCTCCCTCGCCAGGCCCAAAGCCTGATCCGCCGCAGGCAACGGGATATCCAACAGATCCAAGCCCAACTGCAGCAACTGCGCCAAGAGGCGGCAGGCTTAAACCAGCGGGCCCAAAAGCTGGAAGCCATCATCGGGGCGGGCCCGATCACCGCCTTAGGGATGTCGGCCGAACTGTCCGAACTGGGCGCCCTCAACCGCCTGCAGGCCGCCCTCCTGGCTGGCGTGGCTCCGCATCCGCGCCAGAGCGGCGCTTGGCAGGGCCGCCGCGCCATCGGCGTCGGTCGCGCCGCGGTGCGGCGAGCGCTCTCTATGGGGGCGCCGGTCGCCGCACGAGCCAACCCGACGCTCCGAGTCTTCTGCCGGCGACTCCGGACCGTCGGCAAACCCACCAAAGCGGCCCTCATGGGAGTCATGCGCAAACCGGTCATCCTCATGAACCATGCGCTCAAACACCTCAACCTGGCATCGGCAAACTGAACACCGTTGCTGCCAATTCCCTTCCCTGCCGCGTCGGTCGATTTTTGCTATGGGCGGCTTCTTTTCTGCTCCGCGCCGGCGAGGGATCCGGCGGGGGCGCGGTGATTTTTTTGCGGCGTCAAGGCGGGCGCTGAACGGAACGCCGCAAGGGAAGGACCGGAATCAGCCGTAGCGCCAGGGTTTCGGAAGCGAGAAGGCGTCGGGAAGATGGCGGATTTGTGTGACTTTGCCGTTTTCGGCCAAGACCTCCACGATGTCGAAGCGGAGAATCGCCGGCGGCCGGCCGAGGGCTTTGAGGTAATCCATTGCAGCCATGGCGATGCGGCGTTTTTTCCCGGAATCGACGGCGGCGGCGGGCCTTGACCATTCCTCGGAAGAGCGGGTTTTGACCTCGACGAAAACGAGCGCGTCGCCTTCGCGCATGATCAGGTCGATTTCGCCTCGGGGCGAGCGGAAGTTGCGGGCCAAGAGGCGCAGCCCCTTGCGACGCAGCGCGCGCAAGGCTGCTTTCTCGCCCAACGCGCCGAGCTCCAGATGAGCCGGGGCCGCCGGGTTGCGGCGCGCAAGGCGGGAGACCAATCGGAAAAGAGAAAACCGCCTCATCTGCCGAGCCCTTGGAAAAGGTCGTTTGGAAACGGCGTTGAAGGGAAGAGACTCGCGATCGGCTCAAAGCTGCGTCGATGGATGGGACAAGGCCCCAGCCGGCGGATGGCCTCCAGATGCTCCCGCGTTCCATAGCCCTTGTGCCGGGCGAAGCCGTAGCCAGGGTAAGCGCGGTCGTACTCGATCATGAGCCTGTCCCGGACCACTTTCGCCGCCACGCCGGCCGCTGCGATGGAGAAGGATTTGCCGTCGCCGCGGACCACGGCGGTGTGCGGCCATGGGAACGCAGGCGGCGGCCGCCCGTCGATCAGGCAATGATCCGGCGGAGGATCAAGGCGCGCGGCGGCGGCCGCCATTGCTTTTACGGCGGCGTTGAGGATGTTGATCGCGTCGATCTGCTCCGGTTCGACCTGCGCCACGCCCACGGCCGCGCCGTCCATGCGGAGAAGGGCTTCGTAGAACCTTTCCCTTTGCTTGGGCGCGAGGCGCTTGGAATCGTTGAGGCCCCGCAGGCTTTCCGGAAGGCCTTGTTCGTAAAAATCGGGTTTGAAAATCACCGCGGCGGCGACGACCGGCCCGGCCAGCGGGCCGCGTCCGGCTTCGTCCACGCCCGCCACGCGCGCGCAGCCTGCGGCGGCCAACGCGCGCTCCAGCTCGAAATTGGGCGCGGCGACGGGCCGCGCGGATCCAGGTTTGCCGCGGGACGCGCTCATCTCATCCGTTTTTTATACCGTCGCCGGAGCGCGCGATGGAGCGGAAAAGCCGCTTTCGGCGCGCGTCTTGGCGGAGGGCGGCCGGAGTGTTAGCTTGGCGCATGCGACGGCGAGAAGTTGCGTCGGTCAAGGAAGTTGGAGAACAGACTTTGCGCATGGCCCCAGCGTTGGCGGACAAGCAGAACGAGCCGGATCACCGCGAACTGAGAATCGACAAGGTGGGCGTTCGCGGGTTCCGATTTCCCATCCAGGTGCGGGACAAAGCCGGACGGGTCCAGAACACCGTGGCCACCATCGCCATGTATGTGGATCTGCCCAAGGAGTTCAAAGGAACTCACATGAGCCGGTTCATCGAGGTGCTCAACGCCCACGGCAATGTGATCCACGTTGAGAACATTCCGGACATCCTCTTCGCCATGCAGCGCAAGCTCCGCGCCGCCACGGCCCACCTCGAAATCGAGTTTCCTTACTTCATCGAGAAACGCGCGCCCGCGAGCGGCGAGAAGGGCGTGGTGGACTACCAGGCTCGCTTTACCGCTTCGGCGCGCGGCCGGAAGATCGATTTCATCACCACCGTGATGGTGGGCGTCACGACCGTCTGCCCCTGCTCAAAGGCCATCAGCCGGCACGGGGCGCACAATCAGCGCGGCGCGGTCACCGTCTCGATTCGTTCCCGCCGCGCGGTTTCGATCGAGGATCTGATCCGCATTGCGGAGGCTTCGGCCAGCTCGGAGCTCTATTCCCTGCTCAAACGGCGGGATGAAAAGGCTGTCACCGAGCGGGCTTACGAAAATCCGGTTTTCGTCGAGGACTTGGTGCGGAACGTCGCGCTCAAACTGAGCGACCATCCGGATGTGACGTGGTATCGCGTCGAGGCCGAGAACTACGAGAGCATCCACAACCACAACGCCTACGCGCAGATCGAGTCCGTCCCCCAGCCGCCTTCCTGATCGCCCGCCGCGGGCGGGGAAGGAGACGCCCCAGTTTGCGACGGACATTCCCGCCCTTCGCCGCGAAAGCCGCGGTGGGCGCCGGCGGTTCCAGCCCCGGCCGGGCGCGGCTTGCGGCAGGGGCGCGAAGCCCGATCGGCTTGGAGGAGCTTAAGGGCTTTCTTCTTCCGGCGGAGCTTCGATGAGATACCAGGTTTGTCCCTGAGCGGGAACCTGGACTTCGAGCCGAATCGAGCGGTCCCGAGCCAGTCGATAGGTTTTGGCGGGCCCTTCTTCATGTCGGACGAGGGCCTTCCGGCGCAGGCCTGTGTAGTAGAGCGGCACGCGAATCTTGCGCCTCGCCTCTTGAGACAACGGGTTATAGACCATCAGCAAGCCGCGTCGGCGAAGGAAGGGATTGACGTGGAGGAAATAGTCGATGTCGCGGCCGTCGGCTCGGCGGAGGTGGATGATGTCCGATTCGAGAATGTCGCGGTATTTTTTGAACCAGGCCACCCAACGGCGGAGCAGCTCGCGCGTTTCAGGCGCGTCATAGAGGCGCGGCCCGCGGTAGCAGGCTTGGACGCCGCCGCCGAAATTGTTGGCCAGGTGCGCTTCATAGGCGGGCAAGTGTTCGCGGAGCGGCTCGATGGTGGCGGCCGCGCCGCCGCCGTGGTATTGGGTGAGGGGCACGAACATCCAGCCCATCGTGGGCGTTTTTTCCCATGTGCCGTCGTAGATGTTTTGGCGGCCGTGGAGGATCTGCAAGGCGCGGGGCAGGGACCAGTTGGACTCCCGATAGCCCATGCCGGTCTTGCTGGTTCCGACGAGGAAATAGAAGTCCGGCGCGTTGACGTAGATCCCGTTTTCCCGACACCACCGGTAGAAGTCGGCGCTTATCTTCCACTGCGCCCATTGGGAGTCTTCGAGGCCTCGATGGCCGGGGTGGTTGGTCGAGGCGCACAGGTCGCCCGGATAAGGCCCGTCGTGCTCGAGAAGAGTCAGGCCGGTCGCCTGGATGAAACGCTTGAGCTTCCGGAAGTAGCCCTGGGCCCAGGCGCTTCCCAGGCAGGGGGCGTGGCCGAATCTGGCGTCGTCGTCCGGCTTGCCGGTGCGCGGACTGATCACGTCGTCGGCGTCGCTGATCCGGCGGCTGCTGAGCAGGGAATACGCGCCCACCTCGATCCCTTTCGACCGGGCGTAGTCCACATCGGCCCTGATCCGCGCCAGGTAGGCGGCGTTGGTGTTCTCCATGTTGATGCCGCTGCCGAAGCTGTAGATGATCATCTCAAAGCCCACGTCCGCGCACTGGTCGACCGCCTTGCGGAATGTGGCCGAGTCGGCGCGGCGCAGGTGCATCATGATGGGGTTTTCCGTGCACCACGGCGCGAGAACGCGCATGGCGCGCCGGATGGCCAGGCCCTGCCGTTCGCGGCCGTCGCTGTCGTGGATCAACAGCCACGTCCGCCAGGAGCGCCAGCTCTCGCCCGGCGCGAGCCGCACGCCCGGGCCGATCGGCGGGTAACACGCCAGCACACACGGCGTCCGCCGCTGATAATGAACCTGCGTCTTGTATTCGGGATCCGGGAGCCAGTGGGCCACTTTGCACGAGGTGACCGGGTCCATGCCGCCGAAGGCATAGTCGCTGATGACCGAGATCGGGGGCAGCCGCCACATGTTTGTCGGGCGCTGGTCCACCGCCGATTCAGCTTCCACCGCGGCCAGCAGTTCGGTGACGGCTTGGTTCAGCGTGATGGCCCGATCGGTTCCATTGCTTACCGTGAGCCATTTGCCCAACAGCGGGATGCCGTCGTACAGCTCGTAGTGGACGACGACTTTCACGCCCTCGGCCGGTCCTTGCCCGGCGTAGACGAAGTCGGCTGCGGCGCCTTTGGGCGGCCAGGGCAGGTCCTGGGCGTGCCTTACGCGCTTCCACTCAAACGGCTTTTCCACCGCGGCCGGAGCGAACGCAATCAGGCGGAACGCTCCGCGGATCGGCTTAAGCTGGGGAATCCATTCCGGCAGGAGAAAGGCGTGGTCGGGCTGGCCGGTCAGGCCGCCTACGGGAAACTTCTTGCCGTCGATTGTCAGCGACGCTTCCGGTTTCACGGCCCGGAGAAGGCTTGCGTGCGCGGCCAGGTTGTCGAGCCCCACGGTTGCGCACTCGGGGCGAAGCCGAAACGTCCGGCGGATCAGGCCGTTGTCCAGGCACACCTCGCCGGGGCGTTCGCCGCGGAAAACCCCGGCTCGTTGGGGGAAGCGCGTGATCAGCCAGTCCGGCGGCGGCAGGTGATCCGCGCGTTCAGGGGCGGGATGCAGCTTGGCTGCGGCGGCCTCGAGGGCGGCTTCGGCCGCCTGGCGGCAAACGGCCGGCGGCGACGCTGCGACTCCGAGCAGCGCGGCCAAAAGAACTTTCCAGCCGCCGGAAAAACGGGCGATTCCTGGGGCGAGGACTTCGGCGCAGCGTTCTGTTTTCATGCGGCCATTCTG
>JAGHDA010000002.1 GCA_021160185.1 Verrucomicrobiota bacterium | reverse complement strand
CGTCTTGGGCGTCCCCTTTTCCACCGCCTGCTCCAGCGTCAGATGCGGCCGAAGCCCCCGCCGGACCAGCTCGCGAACCAGCCGCCGATAGTCGATGTCCCCCTCCGCAGAAAAGACCTCGCTCCAGACGCCGTTGCGGGACTGGCGGATATGGAGCTCGCAGATGCGGTCGCCATAGAGCTTGACCACGTCGAACAGCGCCGTTTGGGAATTGTCCGAACCGCGGTAGATCCAGTGGGCGTCCAGGCAGAAACCCACATACCGCGGATCCGTCCCGATCATCATGTGGTGGAACTCCCGAGCCGCGTGTTGCAGCTCCATGTTGTGATTGTGGTAGCCCAGCCGCAGGCCCAACGCGTTCAACCCCTTGCCCAACCGCTCCAGCGCCCGAGCCTGCGTTTCGAGCTGCGCGTCGGTCTTTCCCTCGGTCGAACCCCACTGAATCGGATTGGGGTTGGTCACGATGATCCGTGTCCCCCAACGCTTGGCCGCCTTCGCCACGGCCAGGATGTTGCGGATGCTCTTCTCGGCCTCCTCCGCAATGTGGAGGGTGCTGTTCACATACAGCGAACGCATCTCCAAGCCTCCGGCGCGCAACGCGCGCCCTATCCGCCCGGCCGCGTCAGGGGAGTCAGCGGTCGGCTCCAACCCGTCCAGTCCACAGGCGGCCATCTCCCGCACGATCTCCGGCGCGACGGGATCGAATCGCCGCCCGTCCCGGGCGAAATAGACGGACCAAGTGTACTGATTGCACGCCAGGTGAAGGCGGCGGCTCGCCGCGGCGGCGCGCGCCGCCGCAGGCGCCGCAACCGCGACGGCGCTCAACCGCCCCAGAAATCCGCGCCGGCTCATTGAAACGCTCGAAACTCCTTCCTCGAATCGCGACATGGCTTTGCTCCTTCCCGGGCCCGGACGCCGCCGCCCCGCGCAGCGTCGTCTCAAGCCCGCGCTTCAGTGTGCGCCGCCTCCCAACCAAACGCCAGCGCTTTCCCAGGACAGAAAGCCCCGGCGTTTTCCCGAACCGGCCTGGACGACAAACCGCACCGGGGACTTGCGCCCCAGCGCGGGAGGAAGCACAGTAAGACATCGGTGAGGGCGCGACCGGCGTCCGGCGTTGTTTGACATTTGCGGTCAAGGCCGCGCAGGCGAATTTCCCTGCCGCCGCGCGTGGTTTAGAAACAAAGTCCTTGAACCGTAACTCACCATAAAGGGACTCGGAGTCCGAGCGGCGGCCGACAGGCCTTCTTGCGGAGGAAGCCGAAAGCCGGCGGCAGAGTCCCACCTTGTTTCAAGCAGTTCAGAGGAACTGTTTTCACACGGCGGCGGCGGGGAATTGAAGGCGGCCGTCCGAACGCGCGCGGCGCGTTCCGGCGCGCCGCCTTCTTTTTCGCCTCGCCCCTTCCCCCGCTTCCGCGCGGCCGAGGCGTTTGCTCCGCGCTCCGCCCCGTGCGAACATCCCTTCGCGGACGATCATGGGAGAACCGGACCTCTTCCATCCTGAGAAACCGAAAGCCTCCTCCGAAAGCCGACCCGCGGCCTCGGCGGGGCGTGACCTCTCGGCCCTGCCCCTGGCCGCCAGGATGCGGCCGCGGGACCTGGACGAGTTTGTCGGCCAACGCCATCTCCTGGCCCCGGGCAAGCTCCTCCGCCGCGCCGTCGAAGCGGACCGGTTCCAGGCCTTCATCCTCTACGGCCCCCCGGGCTCGGGGAAAACTTCCCTTGCCGAAGTCATCGCTCGGCGGACCGGCGCGGCGTTTGTCCGCCTCAGCGGCGTCGAGTCCAACGTGGCCGACATCCGCCGCGAACTGGCCCTGGCGGCCAACCGCCTTCGCAACGCCGGCCGTCGAACCATCCTCTTCATCGACGAAATCCATCGGTTCAACAAAGCGCAACAGGACGTCCTGCTGCCCGACGTGGAGAACGGCGTGGTCCGGCTCATTGGAGCCACCACTCACAATCCCTTCTTCTTCATCAACGCGCCGCTGGTCTCGCGCGCCCAGGTGTTCGAGCTGCAGCCGCTGAGCGAAGCGGACCTGATCGAGCTACTCCGGCGCGCCCTCAGCGACCCGGAACGCGGCCTGGGCCGGATGCGGATCGAAGCCGCGCCCGAAGCGTTGGCCCATTTGGCGCGGACCTCCGACGGCGACGCCCGCAAGGCCCTTAACGCCCTGTAGATCGCCGCGCTGACCACCCCGCAGGACAGCGAAGGAATCGTCCGCCTCACCCGCCAAGTCGCCGAGGAAAGCATCCAGAAAAAAGCGGTCGTCTACGATTCGGGCGAAGACGAACATTACGACACCGTTTCGGCCTTCATCAAATCCATGCGGGGCAGCGATCCGGACGCCGTTCTCTACTGGCTGGCTAAAATGATCCATGCCGGCGAAGACCCCCGGTTCATCGCCCGGCGGATCGTGATTTGCGCCGCCGAAGACGTGGGCTTGGCCGACCCGACGGCGTTGGTTCTCGCCCAGGCCGCCGCCCAAGCCGCCGAGTTCATCGGCTGGCCCGAAGCGCGCCTGCCCTTGACCGAAGCCGCCCTCTACGTGGCCCTCGCGCCCAAGAGCAACAGCGTCATCGCCGGAATCGACGCGGCCCTGGCCGACGTGCGCAAAGGCCGCATCCTGGCCGTGCCCGCCCACCTGCGGGACGCCCACTATCACAGCGCAAAAAAACTGGGGCGCGGGGAGGGCTACCAATACGCCCATCAATGCCCCGGCCACTTCGCTGAACAGGACTACCTGGGGGCGGATCGGGAATACTACCGGCCCTCGGACCAAGGCGCGGAACAGCCCCTGAT
>JAGHDA010000310.1 GCA_021160185.1 Verrucomicrobiota bacterium | reverse complement strand
TCTTTCCTTGGCCTCCAGGCTGTTGACCGCTTCGTCCAGCTCCGGGGCAAGGGTTTCCCACTCGGATCTCTCCGGGGCATTCATGGTTTTCATCTCCACGGCGCGGGCTTCCCGCCGCCGGCGGCGGCGCTCGGAGCGAACTGCGTCGGAGGCGGCCATGCACGCGCGCCGATGCAGCCATCCGCCCAAGCGCGCAGGGTCCCGCTCAAGGCCCGGGATTCCCCGACGCGCGCGCCGGGCCAGGTCCAAAAAGACCTTCTGAACCACGTCCTTCGCCAGATGCGCGTCGCCCCCCGTCCGGCGAAGCGCCACCGAATACACCAGGTTCACGTAACGCCGCACCAGCTCTTCAAACGCCGCTTCGGAGCCGTCGCGGGCGTACTTCTGCAAAAGTTCGTGAGCGTCGGTCATATGCGTTCGTTCCGTCATAAAGAAGCCGCCGCCCCTCCCGATCCGACAGAAAAATGATGGAAAAGCCGCTGAACTTGAAGAAACCCTTGGGTGCCTGGGATAGTCGGGTGGAGGCCGGGCTTTCGCAGTCCCGTAGGCTCGTCTTGCTTTTCAGGGGGGCACACGCATGCGGCCCAAGGAAATTCAATTGATCGGCGAGGAACTGGCGGTGAAATGGGAAACCGGGGAGGAATCCTACGTGCCGTTGCGGGAATTGCGCCGGGCCTGCCCCTGCGCCGTCTGCTCGGGAGAGCCGGATCTGCTGGGGATGAAGCGCCGACCGCCGCGCGGCGCGTTGCCTCCCGAAGCGTTCCGGATCGAGCGGATCGAAACGGTCGGCGGCTACGTCCTTCGCCCGATCTGGAAAGACGGCCACGACCTGGGGATTTACACCTTCGAGCTGATCCGCGCGCTCGGCGAGCGCTTCGCCGGCGGAGGCGGCTCAGGACCCTGAAAGCCCGCGCTGCCGCGGCGGTCCGCGCTTCCGGAAACGCGGCCCAAGCCTCGGCGCGGGGCGGAGGAAAACCTGTCCCGCCGCGCCCCGGCGTTTCCGTGTTTTCGCGGACGATAACGCCCGCTATTCTCGGAGCCATGAGGTCGATGACCGGCTACGGCGGGGGGCAGGCTGCGTCCCGGGACGGATCCCCGGTTGCGGTGGAGATTTCTTCGGTCAACCGCAAGCAACTGGACATCTCGGCGTCCCTGCCGCGGGAACTGGAGCCGCTTGAGCCCAAAGTGAGGGCCGAAACCGCGCGGCGGATCGCGCGCGGACGGGTGGCGATCCGCGCGCGGCTGGAAGCTTCGGACGAAGCGATCGCGCGTCAGGCGCGGGGGACCCGGGCCCTGGCGGCGGCGTATGCGAGAGAGTTCGCCCGCCTGGGGAAGGAGTTGAAAATCGAAGGGAGTGTCGCCCTGGAACAGGTTCTCGCCGCCCCCGGGGTTCTGCGCGCGCAGCCGGAAGCGGCCGATCCGGAGCGGTTTTGGCCGCCTTTGCGCCAGGCCTTGACCCAAGCCCTGGACGCTTTGATCCGGATGCGGGAGAGGGAAGGCCGAAAACTGGCTGCGGATCTGAAGCGCCGCGTGCAAGCCCTGCGCCGTCTCAAGCAAAAGGTCGCCAAACGAGCCCCCGAGGTCCCCCTGCGTTACCGTGAACAACTCCTCCGCCGACTGGAACAGTTCGGCCTGGAAGGAATCGGCCCGGAAGACGAGCGGATCGCGCGGGAAATCGCGCTGTTCGCGGACCGGTGCGACATCAGCGAAGAGCTGACCCGGCTCGACAGTCATTTTGCGCAATTCGACCTGGCGATGACGAAAGAGGAGCCGACGGGACGCGCGTTGGATTTCCTGGCTCAGGAGATGCTTCGCGAGATCAACACGATCGGTTCGAAGGCCAACGACGCGCAGATCGCTCATGCGGTCATCGCCATGAAAAGCGAGCTGGAGAAGTTTCGCGAGCAGGTCCAAAACATCGAGTAAGCCGATGCAACCCGCCCCTCCAACCCGCCGCGCGCCGGTGCTCCTCCTGATTTCCGGCCCCTCGGGCAGCGGCAAGACCACAGTCGCCCAAGGGCTCCTGGCCCGATACCCCCAACTGAGGCGAGTGGTGACCTGCACCACGCGGCCGCCCCGGCCGGGCGAGCGGCACGGCAGGGAGTACTACTTCCTGAAACGGGAGGAATTCCTGGCGCGAATCGAATCCGGGGCGTTCATCGAGCACGCCGAGGTGTACGGCAACCTCTACGGCACGCCGAAGGCGGAGCTCCTGGAGCAACTGGCCCAAGGCCGGGATCTGGTTCTCAACGTGGACGTCCAGGGAGCGCGCAGCTTGCGGGCTTTCGCCGCCGCGGAGCCGACGGTGGCGCGCGCCCTGGCCACGGTTTTCCTCGCCGCGGCGGATCGGGCGGAATTGGAGCGCCGGCTCGCGCGGCGGGCCACCGAGAACGCGGAACAATTCGCCGCGCGCCTCCAAGCCGCCATGGAGGAGACGGCCGAAGCGAAAACATTCGACTACACCGTGGTAAGCGGGACAATGGAAGAGGATCTGGACCGCGTCTCGGCGATCTACGCGGCCGAAACGCTCCGTACGAGCCGACGCCGCGTTTTCCCCTGAGAAGAGTCCCCCGCCTTGAAGCGGACGGATTTCTCGGCCAGATTCCATTCGAAGGAGATGGAGGGAAAAACCAAGACAATCATCCTCGGGGTCACCGGCTCTATCGCGGCCCATCGGGCGGTGGACTTGACCAGTCGCCTGACAAAAGCGGGAGCCGACGTCCGCGTGGTGTTGACACGCGCCGCGATGGAATTCGTTAGGCCCCTTCCCTTTCAGACCCTGAGCCGCAATCCGGTGGTCGCCGAGTTGTTCGACGAACGGGCCGGATGGCAGCCGACGCATATCGAACTGGCCGACCGAGCCGACCTTCTGTTGGTGGCTCCGGCCACGGCGGACTTCATCGCGCGATACGCCCACGGCTTGGCGGACGACGCGCTGACCTGCGTGGCTTTGGCGCTCCGCCCCGAGGCGAAGGTCCTCCTCGCCCCGGCGATGAACGCCAAGATGTGGCGACACCCCGCCACCCAGGCCAACGTCCGCATCCTCGCGGAACGCGGGGTGAAATTCATCGGTCCTGAGGAAGGCGCGCTGGCTTGCGGCTACGAAGGCGCGGGCAGACTGGCCTCGCTGGATCGGATCGAAGAGGCGGCGCTTGCCGCGGCGGGCCTCCCGAGCGCTGAAGGCCGTCGCCGCCGGCAGGCCTCGGAAGATGAAAGCTGAGAAAAAAACGCGAGCGGCTCTGTCGACCCCGGCAGGGGACGCGCTGGAGGGGGCCGACCTGCTCAGCGAGGAATGGCGCTTTTATCACTTCGAGCGGAACATCGCCCTGGCCGCCAAGGGGCTTGTTTGCCTGGTGCTCTTCTACTTTATGTTCTGGTCCGGGTGGTTGGAGCCTCCGCCCAGCTTGCCCGGAATGCAGGCGATCGAATTCCACCGTCAGCTTGCCAACCGCGTCCTCCAGTACGCGTTTCTCGCGTATCTGGCCGTAAACATCGGGGCGGCGTTTGTATTGATCAACCTTCGGGAAATGCCAAGGGGCGTGGTC
>JAGHDA010000300.1 GCA_021160185.1 Verrucomicrobiota bacterium | reverse complement strand
GGCGAAGACAGGCGACGCCCTGTTTACAGGGCTCACCGTGCCGGGCCGAATCCAGCAGCTCGCCGGGGCGTTCCTGAACGATGTGGGAAAGGCGGACATTGAGCCGGCGAGTTACGACTACGGCGAGGACGGATGGGGCGATTCGGATATTGCCGGTCTGATTGGAAACATCTTGGGGGCCGGCAATGCGCCCGTGGAGCAGGAATTCCTCGCTACGACGGTGACATTGGACTATTCGCTGTGGGTGAACGTGATCTCCCGGGCGGAGTTCCGCTGGGATCACGACCTGAACGGCGCCCAGAGCATCGCCGGCATGAAGAATGCCTACTCGCTGGCGCTGAACGTCATCTACAACTTCTAAGCGCGTTAAGCTGATTTCTCATCCCGCCCTCGGAGTTCCTTCGAGGGCGGGTTTTTCTCTTCCGAAATCCCGTTTGGAACCGCCCTTGAACCAACCCCCAAAGCGCTCTGCGCCTGCCCCGACTATGCGGCGCGGGTTGGCCCGCGCTTGACAAGCGCCCCGGAGTAGCGCATGGAAACTAGGCGCGTAGAAAGAGATCTTCTCGAAACTGATTCGCTCCGCGGTTCAAAACCCGAATTTTTGAAGGAACGAAAGCCTTGAAAACTGAACTTACTAAGAAAGCCCTGGAAAAGGTTGGAAACCCGCACATCCTGATCAACCTGGTCGCCCGCCGGGTGCGCCAGCTCAACGCGGGAGGAGGCGCTTATTCCCGGCCTCTTATCGACGAGACCTCGGGCCTGAGCGCAACTGAAATTGCCCTCAAAGAAATTGCGGAAGAAAAAATCACTTGGGAGCCGTTGGAGGACGCGCCTCCTGAAAAAAAGCCGATTCGCTAAGCCGGAGGGCATGCGCTTAGGGAGGCGCATGCCACGGCGGCTCCTCTAACGGCCGGCTTTTCGCCGCATGGCCGACATCATCGCCAACCCGAAAGCCCGCCGGGAATACGAGATTCTCGAAACGTTCGAGGCGGGGCTGGCGCTGCGCGGCAGCGAGGTCAAATCCATCCGCGCAGGAAAAGCCAACATTCGAGACGCCTTCGTCCGGATCATGGACGGCGAGGCGTGGTTGCTCAACGCCCACATCGACGAATACGAAAAAGCCAACCGATTCAACCACGACCCGAAAGCCCCTCGGAAGCTGCTGCTGCACAAATCGGAAATTCGCCGTCTGGCGGGGTTGGCGTCTCAAAAGGGAGCGACGCTCGTGCCCCTGGCGTTTTATTGGAAGAACGGGAAGGTCAAGGTCTCAATCGGAGTGGGCCGAGGCAAGCGTGAGTTTGACAAACGGGAGACCATCCGGCGTCGCGAGACAGAACGCATGTTGAAACGGGCGCTCATGCGCTCGCTCAAACAGGGCTAAGCCGCGTCTCTTTTTCTTTTCCGGAAAAACCGCCGGACCCTTTCTTTGGCCTTGAAAAACCCCGGAGCCGGCGGGCATGCTCCCGCCCCGTGGCGGAACGGCTTCCTTCCTTGATTGGGACGATCGGTTTCCTAACGATCGCTTGGCTTCTTTCGAAGGACCGGAGGCGCATTCCTTGGCGAACGGTCGCCTGGGGCGTCGGCCTCCAGCTCGCGTTGGGGCTGACGGTGCTGAAAACTGAGTTTGGCAGGGGGATCTTCGACATCGCCCAAGCCGCGGCGAATCGCTTGATTGCGTTCGCGCAGGAAGGCGCTTCAATGGTGTTCGGCCCCTTGGCGAACCGCCAGCTGCTCACGACCCACTGGGGCGCGGACAACGCTTATATCTTCGCGGTGAACGTCGCCTCAATCATCATCTTCATTTCGGCTCTCTCAGCGCTTCTCTATCACTGGGGCGTTCTCCCCAGGCTGATCCGAGCCGCCGCGTGGGTGATGCGGCGCAGCATGAAAACCAGCGGCAGCGAAAGCCTTGCCGCGGCGGCGAACATCTTCATGGGCATGACCGAAGCGCCGCTCCTGGTGCGGCCGTTGCTGGATCGGATGACGCTGAGCGAGCTGATGGCCTTGATGACCGGCGGGATGGCCACCATCGCGGGAAGCGTCTTCGCCACTTACGTCGGCTTCGGCATCAGCGCGGGCCACTTGCTCACTGCCAGCGTCATGAGCGCGCCGGCGGCGCTGATGATGGCAAAGATCATGTGGCCCGAAACCGAGGCTCTTGCCACAGACGAAGCCAGCCCTTCGCTGGACGTCGACTATGTCAACAGCCTGGACGCCCTCTGCCGGGGAGCCAACGACGGAATGCGCCTGGCGATCAACGTCATGGCCATGCTCGTGGCGTTTGTGGCTGCGGTGGCCATGGCCAATTTCCTCCTTACATGGCCCCAACAGGCTCTTTTCGGTCTCCTGGATTGGAATGCCAAACCTGTTGACTTTCAGACCCTGATCGGCTGGATCAACGCTCCTTTCGCCTGGATGATGGGCGTGCCCTCCCAGGACTGCGTCGCGGTGGGCCGCGTCTTGGGAGAACGCATCGTGCTCAACGAATTTATCGGCTACCTGGACCTGGCTCAGCTCAAGGCCCACGGCAATCTTGCGGCGCGAAGCGAAACCCTGGCCACTTACGCCCTCTGTGGATTCGCCAACTTCGCCAGCATCGCCATTCAGATCGGAGGGATTGGCGCCTTGGCTCCTTCCCGTCGAGGCGACCTGGCCCGGCTCGGCCTCCGCTCGATGCTCGCCGGCCTGCTGGCTTGCTACTTCACCGCCTCCCTCGTCGGCCTGCTGAGCTGAGCGCAGCGCGAATCGGCTTTTCAGCCAACCGCTCCTGCGCCTAAACTTGTCCTGGAATCGATGGCAAGGCTCCTGGTTAAAACGCTGCTGTACCTGGCCCTGATAAGCGCGGCCGCGCTCTCCTTCCACAAGTTTTATCTCCTTTACCAAGAGAAATCCGCTCAGGCCGCCCGCCGGTTCGACTTCGAGGAAACCGAAACGCTTCATGTCTCCGGCTCAACCAACGCGGAGACCGCAACCAACCCGCCGCTTTCCCAGGCAAGGGAAAGCGGGACCAACGCCCTGTCGGAAAAGGCCGCAACGGAGCCTGAAACCGTCGCCGGCCCGACCAATCCGCCCCCCGAAACGGCTCCCGGCGGCAAGCCCGCCCAGGAGCCCTCAGGCAGCCTGGGCCTCTACGGTTTTCTGGGCGTGCTGTCGATTCTCGCGTTGGCGTTTCTGGTCGGGCACGACGTTTCCAGTTTGATGGGCTCGCGGTTTCACAAGCTCGTGTTCGACGAGGACGGCAAAGGCCTTTCCGATTCGGACTACGAAAAGGCCGAGGCGGCTTGGGCCCAGGGCAATTACCTGGAGGCCATCCAACTCCTTCGCCAGTTTCTCGAACGCTACCCGCGCCGCGTCTACGCCAAGTTCCGAATCGCGGAAATTTACGAGAAAGATCTCGGCAATACGATCGCCGCCGCCTTGGAGTACGAGGAAATCCTGAAACAACGCTTCGATCCGGAACGCTGGGCCTGGGCGGCGATTCACCTCTGCAATCTTTATTACCACCTCAACGAACCTGCCAAGGCGAAGGCGTTGCTCCAACGCATCGCGCGGGAGTTTCCCGACACCGCCGCCGCCCAGAAAGCCCGCAAGCGCCTCGCCGAGATGGGAAGCCCTGTCGAAGAGCCCGCTCCCTCGGCCGCCAAACCGGCGGAAAAGGAAGAATCGGGGCCGAAGTTGCCTCCTGGTTTCCGCCCCAAAAAATAGCCGCCTTCATTCTCGGCTTGCCTTCCGCGGCCGGCGAGGGCACATGATCTAGCCGCCCGGCCGGCGGGGTTCCGACGGGAAAAACGCTAAAGAAAAGGAACATAAACAGTGCAACCGACGCCTCCAGAGCATCTTCGCAACGCCTTCGCCGAACGCATCGGCGGCAGCCGCTACGGTCAAAGCAGTCAAATCTACAAGTTCGAGAAGATCAAGCGGGCCAAACGCGCCGCGATGGAAGCCCATCCGGGCGGATGGATCCTCGATTTGGGCGTGGGCGAGCCGGATGAAATGGCCTTTGAGGAAGCGGTGGAACGGCTCTGCCAGGAAGCCCGCAAGCCGGAAAACCGAGGCTATGCCGATAACGGCGACGAAGTCCTCAAAG
>JAGHDA010000080.1 GCA_021160185.1 Verrucomicrobiota bacterium | reverse complement strand
CAGTCCAGGCCCACGCTGAAGAACCCGCAGCCTTCCGGGTCTACGAGCCACCAGCGGCGGCCGTCGTGGGCGACGCGGAAAAAGCCGGTCGCTTGGAAGCGTTTTTCCTTCCAGCCGCCGAACCGGCTCCACCCTTCGGGGAAACGGGCGGCGCGGGCTTCGGCCAGGTCCCGGTTTAGCCGCCGCCGCAACTCGGCCGCGCCGTGGGTCTTGCCCGGCCAGTCCCGCTCCTTCCACTGGCCCAGCTCATCCACGACGCGCTTGGCCGGGACGGGGTAGTCGGGCTCGGCGGCTAGCAGGACCGGCGCGCTCAGGTAGAGGGTCTGCGCGTCGCCCGAAGCGACCAGGCCGATCCGCGCCTCAGCCAGTTCATCCGGGGCGATGCGGTTGCCCGAGACGACGCCTTTGAGCCGAGGAGGGGTGCGTTTCATGAAAACGGTCTGGGCGTCGAGGTAATCGAGGGGGAAGGCGATTCTGGTGGCAAGCCGCGGGAAGACGCCGATCACAGCGCGGAGACGCGGGGACTTCTCGCCCTTCGCGTAGAAGCCCAAGCGGATCATGCCGGCGTGTTCGCCGTCGTAGTAAGCGTCGAACGCCAGCCAGCGCCCCGGCCGCCACGCCGGATCGGCCTTGAGCCGCAGCCACAGGCCGCCTTTTTCGGTTCGCAGCTTGACGGCCGGCTTGCCCAGCGGCGAGGCGGGGGAGACTTCGCAGCCCAGCGTGGTGTCTTCGCGTCGAGCCGCCTCCGCCAACGGACCGGGGGCGAACCGCCGGATGAGCGGCGCGCCGTATTCCTCGGCTGCGACGGCCGGCCGGGAGGCGAGGAACAAGCCGCCCGCGGCGGCGAGAACCGAAATCGAGAGGATGAATGGCTTGGGCTTCATGGCGTTGCGTTGAATAGCTCTTTTCCGCCCCGCATTCAAGCGGCCCGGAAGCGTTCTGTCCAGCGTTTGCGCCGGCCGGTCCGCTCTTCCCGGGTTCTGCGCGGCTCCTCAAACTTGATCGGGGGGCGCGCGTGTGCTCCACTAGCTGCCATGGGGAACGGGAAACTCACGGGACGGGCGCGCAAAGGGCAGGGCGGTTCCACATGGTTCTTGGCCGCGACTTTTCTTGCGGCCTTTTCTTTATGCCCCGCCGCGGGAGGGGCGGACGCTGGATTGCCGGAGGAGGGTCCGGCGATCCGGGGCGAACTCGGCTCGCCGGTCCGCGCCGAGGGGCCTCGGGAAAGCCCAGGCTCCGCGGCCGCGCCGCGCCGCGCGCCGGCCGCCGCGATGCAGCCGTATGATTTCGGCGATCCCACTGACCTGGAGCAATACATGCTCGAGCTGGTCAACGACGCGCGGGCGCATCCGCTGGAAACCGCCGAGAGACTCAGCCTGACTAATCTCAACGAGGGCCTTCCGCCCGGAACGATCTCCCCCGATCCCAAGCAGCCGCTGGCCTGGAGCCGCTTCCTCATCGCTTCCGCCCGCGCCCACAGCCAGTGGATGTTGGACAACGACATCTTTTCGCACTACGAGGGGGCGAACAACGAGATAGACCCCGGCGATCGCATGGAAGCCGCCGGCTATCCGTTCAGGCCGCCGTGGACGTGGGGGGAGAACATCGCCTGGCAAGGCTCCACCGGCGGCGCCGACGGCCCTTCCTTTACGCTTGCGGAACACGAGGGATTGTTCCGAAGCCCCCACCACCGCGAAAACATTCTTGAGCCGGACTTCGAGGAAATCGGGATCGGGATCATCCGCGGCTTCTTCACCAGCGAAGGAACGACTTACGACGCCTATATGACCACTCAGAATTTTGCTTCCAGCAGCGGCACGCCCGGCCCGTTTGTCACCGGAGTGGTCTATGCCGACCTGGACGGCGACGGCGCCTACTCGCCGGGCGAAGGGATCGGCGGCGTGGAGATTCGCCCGGAGCGCGGGGAGTATTACGCCGTCACTGCCGATTCCGGCGGCTTTGCCATCCCGTTCATACGCAACACCGGCGAAACGACCTTCACGATTCGGTTTCCCGGGGTTCCGGATCCGTTGACGCGGACCTTGTTTCTGGGGACGGAGAACGTGAAGATGGACATTGAGGCTTCCTCCGGAATCCCGGTGGAATTCGCCGTCTCCTCGGCGCGCGTGGATGAGCAGGGCGTGTTTCACTGTCGGCTCTCGGGGCCGTTCGGGCGGCGGGTCCGCGTGGAGCGCTCGGCCGATCTGCTCCATTGGTCCAAGGCGAAGGACTTGACCTTGGAAGGCGGGGCGGCGGAGTTTTCGGAATCCGCAAGCCATGCGGCGCGCTTCTACCGCGCCCGATTGTTGGACTGAGCTTGCCGGACCGGGCCGGCGCGGGGCGGGCTCAGCGGACGGCGAGCCGATAAAATCTTCGGCTTCCTTCAGGGGCGGGCAGGAACCGACAGTTTCCGTCGGGCGAGCTGACCGCGGCTTCCAGACGCCAGCTTTTCAAGTCCTCGCTGGCTTCCACCCGGTAGGGCGTTTCGGGCAGGCCGGACCACGCCAACGCGCCGTCCGGCTCCAGGCGCAGCTTCGGAGGACGCGCGATCGCGATCCTGCCCAGAACGACGTCCGCGGCGGCGGAGCGGGTGTCGTCTCCGAAGAAGATGAAATTAGGCGTTTCGTACGGATCGATCAGCCCCTGGAAAGCGGTGTAATCCCGCAGCGGCCCTTCCAAGGCGAGCTCTCCGTCGAGGAAGAGGCGGTAGCCGGTCGGCGCGATCGCCAGACAGGCGGCGACAGAGCGGTCGAGGAGGTCAAGCTGCGCCTCCTCTCCGCGGGTGAACAGCGGCTCGTCCGCTTGGGCGAACACGCTTTGAGCTTGGAAACCCAGCTCGACGCCGCGCCGGTCGCGAGTCAACACGATCACCGAGAAGCCGGCGCGCTCGGCGCGTTGGTGGGTTTCGGCGAGGAGCCGAAACCGGAATAGGAGGGCGAAGGTTTCCTCCGCGTCCAAGGGCTGGGGCGCAGGGCGCGAAATGCCCGCCTGCTCGGCAAGGAGCGCCGTCGAGTTGATGCGGAAGCCTTCCTCCGCGGCGCCGGTTTCGGCGGTTCCGGGCAGCGCCATGTAAAGCCAGCCCTGGTTGCTGGGGGAAAGAGACTTTGCCGGATCGAACAGAACCTGGGCGGCCGCGGTTGCCGTGAGCAGGGCGGCCGCGGCGAAGAGCGTCGCCCCGCTTCTTCGAAGCGGCGCCGATGGTTTTGAAACCCGGAGTCGATGCGGCGTTTCCATGGCGAGGGAAAGCTGCCTCAGGTCGGCCCGGCGCGTCAATCCTTCGCCCCGTAGCCTTCTTGAAAGTTGCTTGCGTCGCGGAATTCGGCTTTTTTGGGGGCGTGGAAATCTTTTTTGCGCGATACGAATTGCGCCTTCGGCGTCCGTGGCGCATCGCGCGCACCGCTCAGGGTCCGGAGGCGGAAGCGCTGAGGCGGGAGACGATTTTCGTGCGGCTCCGCGATGAGGATGGCGTGGAAGGCTGGGGCGAGGGCTCGCCTTCGCTTCGGTACGGAGAGAGCGCCGAGACGGCGGCGGCGGCGCTTCGGCGGGTGGATCCGGCCTGGCTGTCCTTCGAACGGCCGGGCGTCGCGCGCGCGCGGCTCCGGAGCGAGTTGACCCGGGATCGGGCCGCGCGATGCGCGTTGAGCCTGGCGCTGACGGACGGCGCGGCGCGGCGGCGCGGCCTCGGTTTGGCCCGCTTTCTTGGGTTGGAGCCGCCTCGGACGCCCCGACTTAGCTCCGTGACCGTGGGCATCGACCGGCCCGAGCGGGTTCGGGAGAAGGCGCGCGAGCTGCGCGCTTATCCCCGGCTCAAGCTCAAGCTGGGGGTTCCCGAGGACCGCGAGCTGTTCCGCGCCTTTCGCGAAGGCGCGCCGGACAATGTGACGCGCGTGGACGCCAACGAGGGATGGCCTTCGGTCGAGGAAGCGCTCCGGCGGCTGGAATGGCTGGCGGCGGATGGGCGCGTGGAGTTTGTCGAGCAGCCTTTGCCCGCCTCGTTGCCGCTCGAGGAGCATCTCCGGCTCAAAGAGCGCTCGCCGCTCCCGCTCTTTGCCGATGAGAGCTGCCTGGACGCCGCGGACGCGGAGCGATGCGCCGCCGCCTTTCACGGCGTCAATGTCAAGGTCGTCAAGACCGGCGGCGTCGCCGAGGCGAAGGAAACCCTCGAGGCGGCGCGGGCGCGCGGTTTACAAACTATGCTTGGCGGGATGGTCGAGTCGAGTCTCTCGGTCACTGCCACGGCCCATCTGGCCGCGCTGGCCGATTATCTGGACCTGGACGGCGCGTGGCTGACCGCCAACGACCCCTTTCGCGGGGTGTGGATCGACGAGGGCGGCGTCGTCCGCTTCGACGCGGCGGAGGGCAGGGCGGGAATCGGCGTCGAGCCGCGCAGGGAAGCCCGCCTGGAGTGGCGACGGATCTGAGCCGGTTTACGGCGCGGGGCTATCGAAAGCGTTGGGGCATGCCCTGAAGCCGCTCCCACACTTTTTGGGAAAGGGCGCCGGTTTTGACCCCGCCCATTGCGCCGCCTATCGGCACGGTTTGGGTGGGGCGGATTTGACGGAGAGCCAGGCAGTACTTGTCGTTGACCATCACGCCCAGCAGCCGCCCTTTTTTGGTGAAGAGGAAATCGCCCTTGGAAGGCATTCGCGCGCTCAGCAGGCCGCCGGTGGCGGAACGTCGGGTCACCTCCAGATAGGCCGGATTTTCCTTGTCCAGGCGGTAGGCGACCTCGCCGTAATAGCGCCCTTCGGGGTTGACGACGATCGCTTCCTGGAACCGGGCCGGATCCTTTGCGAGCAGGAAGGGCTTCACCGGCAGGTTGGTGAGGGCTCGTTCGCCGATCGGAGCCACGAGGATCCGCGGATCCGCCGCGATGAATTGAAGCCGCGAGATCGGAAAATGGTCCAGCCCCTTGCCGATCGAGCCGGTCACCGAGTCCCAGTCCGCTCCGCTCGCGCTGAAGGCCAGCGGGGTCTGCTCGATATGGAAAAGGGCGAAGGCGTTTGTGCCGTCGGTGAAAAGCATCGTGTTCAGGGCGTATTCCTTGCGGTTTTCGCCCAGGAAACCGGACCGGCGGGCGATGAAGCCCGCTTTGAGGGAGTTGGTCTTGAACTTGGCGAAGAGCTGGTTGGCGCTCATCTCCTGCGCCTCGCTCAACTGCGTCTTGATCTGTTCGGATTTCGCCGAGAGGCTCTGGACGCTTTTTTCCAGCTTCTGGTTGAGTTCGGCTGATTGGTGAGCGAGCTGAGTGACGCCTTGGGCCAAATGTTCGGCGTGTTGGCGCAGCTCGGCTTTTTCCTGACTTATTTGCTGGATCTGTTGGCGGCTTTGCTGAAGCTGCTGCTCGACCATTTTAGCCTGGGTTTGCACCTTGGCCAGCTCGACCGCATAGCGTTGTTTTTCCGATTCAGCCATGTCCTTGCTTTCGCTCAGCTTGGCGATTTGTTCCTGGAGCCGTTCGGCTTCCTGACGGCGGGCGAGCAGTTCGGCCTGAATCGCTTCGACCTGGGATTTGGTGAGCGTGGCCTCCTGGGCGGCCAGTTCGAGCTCCTTTTGCAGCTCCATCATCCGGCGCTGAGCCTCAAGCTGTTGGGAGGAAAGCTTCTGGAGTTGTTGTTCTTTTTGCTT
>JAGHDA010000225.1 GCA_021160185.1 Verrucomicrobiota bacterium | reverse complement strand
GTCCAGAACCGTCCGGTCGAACCGTTCCACAAAACCGTTCGTCCTTGGCCGCCCCACCTTCGTCCTGCGGCGCTCGATGTCGTTCAAGGCCAGGTACAACTCGTAAGGATGGCGCTTTTTGCCGCAGTATTCCCGCCCGTTGTCGGTGAGGATCGCGTTCACCTCCAGCCCCCACTTCTCGTGCTGCGGCAGCACGTCACTGCGAAGTATCAGGGCCGCATGTTCCGGAAGCTTCGAGGTGTGGAGGCAGGCGCCTTCGCTCCGTTCCAACCGCTTTCTACACCGCCTTTCTCTTGTCACGAAAGAAGGCTAACTGTACACATAACTTATTTCGGGCTCCGAGCGGCCGGAATCTTGGGGCCACCGCAAACCGGGCTCCGGAAATTAGACGGCGAGCCGAATTGGCGCCACTCCTACGATCTCCCCTCTGAAAAGCAAAGGTTCGAACATCCCTCTCGGGGATTGCAGTATGTGATTTAATGAGAAGGCTCCTTTCCATAGATAGGCATGCGGGAACACCAGAGCCGCCGTTCCGGTCGGGAGTCGGCCCTTCGCACAGGAACGGTTTTCCCCGCAGGAGCGCGAAATATGCGGGTTAAGGCCAATCGCGGAGGGCACCGTCGACCCCAATGATCTTGACCTGCGGCTGTTCCCAAGGCCGGCCTGGGCAGAGGAAAATGATCCTGATGTTCCGTTGCTGAAGGGCCTGCAGCTGGGCCGGCGGCAGGTCCGGTTCCAGCTCCGGTTCAAAGAGAAAATCCCCCCGATACGGTTTGTGATAGGTTTGGCAGGTTTGGGACCAATAACTTTGCAGCCGGAGGGTTGCATCCGGCAACAGCCCGTCAATCAACGTCTGCTCAAACCGCCAAATCGTGGGAGTGTACCCGGTCATGCCCGCGGGCCAGTCTTCGGGTTTAATGTAAAATGCCAGGTCAAATTGCAGATCAGCGCCCACGGTATAAGTGTCGGTCGTGGCTTCAGGCAGCGCCTCTTCACTGGACGGTACAGGTTCCAGCTCGACAACATCGCTGGTCGTGTAAGCCACACAGTCGTTCCAGGAATCATAGATCATCTGCCGCGTCGGATAATTGGCCGTCAGGGTGACCTTGAGGTCTCGCAGGGTAAAGATCGGGCACTGCGCCACGTAAGCGGCTTTCGGCAGGGACACTTTCCAGGCAAACAGCACCCGGCCGTAATCGGTCTCCATGGTCCAACGATCCACTGAGCAGCCAGGCTCCCCGGCTTGGACGATGTGTCGAGCGCCTTCCCACTCGGAGAACGGGCCGGTTTGGCTCTGCACCGCCCCATGCAGCGTGTTGATCCAATCGCTTCGCGTAAAGAAACACGTGGCCAATCCGTCGGCATCCAACCGGCGATTGTCCGTCTCAACCGTCCACAGCGATTTCAAGCGGTGATTGGCGAAAACCGACGCGTGCGGTCCCTGGGAAACCTGGAGGACCAACGGTTCGTTGAGCAGAATCGGAGCCGCCGTGGGCGTAGGCGGTGAGGGCAATTCGCGGATTTGCTTGATCACCAGCCAATCGGGGCTCGCTTTTTTATATTCAAAATCGAGCGTAAACGTTTCCTTGTTGGTGAAGTAAGCCGCGTAGGCTTCCGCCAGATCGAAGAACATCTCCTGGAACTCGCGATATTCCGCCTCCCAGGCCAGCACGAAATCCCGGCCGGCGGGCAGGAGACTGGAGCGTTGCGTCAAATGCAGCGTGGTTTGCGCATTGCCTCCGGCGCGCACGGAATTCAGCTCTACCACTTCCGGGAGATCGTCCCCTTCGGGATTGGTGACCGACACCGCGCCCAACTGGGTGACCATCGTGGTTTGCAGCTGGAGGGTGCCGCCGGCGCGGGAAAACGCCGCGGTGGCCACGCCGTTCGCCAGCTCAATTTCGTCGGGAAAGGAATAATGGACCAACACGGCCATGCCGACATCCTCTTCATTCACCCGATGTCGCAGTCGTTCCACCACCGCGTTGTCGTTGTAGAAACTGGCGAACACCTTGCGCAGCGCCCGAAACACGCCGTGCTCGTGGGCATGGGTCGGATCACAGGCGCACGGGCCGGCGTCGTCCCCGTCCAGATCGTCCAGCACACAGCCGCTGTAACTGCTGTAAAGGCCCGCGCCCGAAAACAGCTCGGTGTCCTCGACGTTGGTTGAGCTGCGGAAGCGGATTTTGCGGTGCGGATCAAACACAGCCAGCGCTTCCAGGATGGCCGCCCGTTGCTCGGGAGTGAAACGCGCCACGTTGACGATCAAATCGCGAATGGCCTCCAAATCGTGAGCAAGGGCAACCGGGTCCGGCGGGTAAACGTACTTGTCGAGGCGCTGATGGATTTCGGCCGCCAGCGTGTTTCCATTCGGAAGGATTTGCTGGAGGTAATCGTCCCAGAGATCAAACGTGAACGCAATAGCCGGGGCCGGAGCATGATCAGGAATCACCCGGCGCAGGAAGCCGAAATTGGCCGCCTTGCCGCCGACGTAGCGGACGTCGGCCGGGGTTGCGGCATCGAGCGTTGTGGCGTAAGCGCCAAAACGCGCCTTGGGTTGCAGATGCAGTTCGGGCGCGCGTTTCAACGACATGATTTCCGCCAGGAACGCCGGGTCCAGCGCGGGCAGCTCCATTACCTTAATTTTCTCACGGCGATCACCCCGATCCTCCGACTCGATCACGCGCAGCAACACGGTCCGACCAACCAAAGCATGCAGCGTGTTGGTCAGCTCCGGCTCCGAAGCATAGACAAACGGCGTGCCATAACTGCGGGCCAGAATGGCCACATGCGAGTTGGGCGTGGCCGGAGAGAGGGTCACAATCCCCGCCAGATAAGGCAGCTCGCTGGGAACCTGATCGGTCAGCAAAATGTCGTCATGCGTAATCTGGCCGGCGCGGAACGCGTCTTGCACCTGGCGGCCTGGAACCCAAACCAAACGGCCAATGGCCCAACCGTAAGCGTAAATATTTTCACTGGCCAGCCAACGCTGCGGGGTCGTCACCGGCATCTGATGACGCGCGAAGTAAGCCGCTTCGCTGAAAGCCGCGTCGGTTTGCTCGTAGCTGGGCATGTAAAACCGCCGGGCGCCCTCCTTGCCGTCAATCGCCCGGTCCACCGCCTCGAAAAGGAATCGAACCATCTCGCGCGGATAAGGGTCCAACCCGGCAAATTGAATGGCGTATTCATCGGCGTTCGGATTAAACAGCACCGATCCAATGACAGCTATTTGCGTCCGGCGACACAGCGTAGCCCGATCGTAAGCGGCCGGCTCCATCCCAATGAACGGATCCAGATGCGTTACGCAATAGGCATAATGAAGCTTGTAACGGCTTGTGTCTTGGAAATAGATCGTGGCAGGGTCGTCCAGAAACAGCGTGAACTTGATCCAATTAATCCGTTCAGCGGCTGACGCCGGGTTGGGCTGCAAGACAACATTTGTATGATCCCAAAAGGGGTCGTTGCGCAGGTTGATCCGGCTCTTCCAGGTGTCCGAGGGCGTAATGACCTGGGGCGTTCGCGACACGCTCCGGTAAAAGCGTTGCGGAAGCATGGGGCTGTCGTCGTCAGCGAAGGACCAGAGCGGCGCATTGGCGGCGTGGATGGGCGCCCAATCTTGCAAGTTCGTGGAACATTCGAGCACGGCGACCTGGCCCGGGGGACAGCTTCCCGCCAGACGCGCTGTGCCGCTGGACTCGTCCACCGTGATCGAGAGGAACGAGGGCGCGGACCGCCCGGCAGCGGCGGCCAGAATGACCGCCGCCCACGCCGCCCGTCGAAACCATCGGGGATGGTTAGAAACTGTCTGCATGGTGAAGGATGCGTTTCGCAACTTGCGCTTAAGGCTAGTCGTTTCACACCGCCTTGTCAATAGCTCCCGGCGCGGGGCAAATCCTCGTTGCGGATGAATGGGGCGGCTTCCTTACCCTGCGTTACAAACGCGCAGCCGCCGACGCAAGGGGCGCAAGGAGCGGCCGCCTCACTGCCCCAAACCCCGAGTCGCCTCGGCAGCTACGGGAAATCCGGCTGGGACGAATCGGCCTTGGCCGAAACTTGTTCAATGCTCCAGGGCGTCGAAAATTCCAATCCCTCCCGATTTTCAGTTGTTTGAAAACAGTTGAGCTGGCAGTATGGATTCTGGAATCAGGCGGTTGCGCCGGGCTAGAAAGGCGCGCGGAACCTGCGCGCAGCCGGGAATAATTGAGCCGAACTCCATGCAACGCGATTCGCTTTGCAGCTGCAAAAAGGAGCAAGGATGCATCGGATCGCCTCCAGATCTTCGATTCCAACCGGCTCGGGACGCTGAAGAGCTTCCGGCCGGCATGGCTGCGGGATTCCCCTTTCTGAAAAAATAGAGCGCTATTTTATGGAAGAGCGGCAACCAGCGGAAGAAGGATCGCAAAGCATTGCGCCAGGACCGGGCCGAATCGCCTCCGTGGACGCGCTGCGCGGTTTTGACATGTTCTGGATCGCCGGCGGCGCCGGGTTCGTCACAGCCCTTGCCAAGCTGTGCGGCGGCAAGATCGAGCAATGGCTTGTTCCTCAACTGGAGCACGCCGAATGGGTCGGGTTTCATTTCTACGACCTCATTTTCCCTCTCTTCGCTTTCATCGTGGGCATGTCGGCGGTGTTTTCGCTTGAGAAGCTTATAGCGACGAAAGGCAAAAAGGCGGCATACCGGCGGCTGATCCGGCGCACAATCATCCTGTATCTGCTGGGCATTATCTATTACGGGGGGATGAGCCAAGGCTTTCACCACATCCGCCTGCTGGGCGTTTTGCAGCGGCTGGCGCTTGTCTACTTCTTCACCGGCGCGCTGTTTATTCACCTGCGCCTGCGAAGCCTGATCCTCGCCTGCGCCGCCTTGCTCCTCGGGTACTGGCTCTGGCTTTCCTTCGTTCCCGTGCCAGGCTTGGGCAAGCCGTCCTTTGCTATGGGGCAAAATTGGCCGAATTGGGTGGACAAACATTTCCTCCCCCTCCGCAAATGGAACGGCGATTGGGATCCGGAAGGAATCCTGAGCACTTTGCCGGCGATTGCGACCGGCCTCCTGGGCGTGTTCGCATGCCTTCTTATCAAGAACAAGTCCCTCAGCGACATGAAAAAGGTCCGCTGTTTGCTCCTCGGCGGACTGGTCGCAACCGCGTTGGGGTATCTATGGGGCCTTCAGTTTCCCGTCATCAAGAAAATATGGACTTCATCGTATGTGCTGGTGGCGGGCGGATATAGCTTCTTGTTGCTGGGAGTCTTCTATCTGGTCCTGGACGTGTGGAAGGTCCGGAAGTGGGCGCTGCCTTTCGTTTGGATTGGAATGAACCCCATCACCATCTACATGGTTAGAAATCTAGTGGATTTCAACGGCTTGGCTCAGCGTCTGGTCGGCGGGGAATTCCAAACCATGTTCGGGGAAAAAGTCGGCTTCCTGCTCCTGACCGCGGCTTCGTTGGCCCTGACTCTGGCCCTGGCCCGCTTCCTCTTCAAGAAAAACGTGTTCCTTCGAGTTTAACCGGACGTGGCCGAAGTTTTGCAGCGCGCCTCCAGGGCGTTCCGACCCCGCCCGGCGCGCCAGGGGACGAATCCGAGCGGAGGTTCAAGCGGCGGAGGAAGAGCGCGAGGAGCTTCGACGGAGGGGCGCGAGCCATTGCTTGAGGAACCGGCCGGTGTGGGAGCGCCGGCAGCGGGCGACTTCCTCGGGGGTTCCTTCAACGACAATTCGCCCGCCGGCTTCGCCGCTCTCCGGCCCCAAGTCGATGATCCAGTCCGCCTCGGCGATCAGATCCATGTTGTGTTCGATCACGATCACGGTGTGTCCGACGTCGACGAGGCGGTGGAGCACGCCGGCCAGCTTCTCCACATCCGCGGTGTGGAGGCCGATCGTAGGCTCTTCGAGGACAAAGAGGTTTCTTTTGGCGGCAGGGTCGAGCAAGGCGGGCTGGGCGGGCGCGCTTCCAAGGAGGCGGCGGACCAGCTTGATCCGCTGGGCTTCCCCTCCGCTCAGAGTGGGGCTGGGTTGGCCGAGCTGGAGGTAGCCCAAGCCGGTCTCAGCCAGAAGATCCAGGGTCCGCCGGATTTTGGGCATGCGGTCGAAGAACGCGCGCGCTTCGTCCACCGAGAAGGCGAGCGTTTCGGCGACGTTTTTCCCCCGGTAGCGGATTTCCAGGGTTTCCGGGGCGAATCGAGCGCCCTTGCACGTCTCGCACGGCACGAAGGCGGGCGGCAGAAAGGCCATCTGCATCTTGACGCTTCCCATGCCGCCGCAATCGGGGCATCGGCCTTGAGGGCTGTTGAAAGAAAAACGCCCCGGATCATATCCGCGCAGCCGCGCCTCGGGCGTTTGGGAAAAGAGGCGGCGGATTTCGTCGAAGACTTTCACATAGGTGGCGGGGGCGGAGCGCGGGGTGCGCCCGATGGGCGACTGATCCACCTCGCAGGCGTGGCGGATTCGCTCGGCCCCTTCGACCACGCGCCCCGCCTCCGGCGGAGCCGGGGCGCCGCCTCGAGCCGCTTCCAAGGCGGGCAGCAGACATTCGCGCAGGAGCGTGCTCTTGCCTGAACCGCTCACGCCGGTGACGAGGGTCAACCGCCCCAGAGGAATCCGCACGGAAAGGTCTTTGAGGTTGAAGCGGCGAGCTCCCTCCAGCGCAAGCCATGGGATCCCTGGCTCGCCTCGCACGGGCCGGCGGCGGCCGCGGAGGGGATGCCGCCGAGGCTCGCGCAGGCAACGGCCGGTGAGGGAAACTTCCGATCGGGCGAGGGACTCCGGATCGCCCACGGCCACCACGCGGCCGCCCGCCGCGCCCGCGCCGGGCCCCAGGTCCACGACGCATTCCGCGGAGCGGATTGTGGCCTCATCGTGCTCGACCACCAGGATGCTGTTGCCCCGAGCCTGAAGCCGCCTGAGAATCCGCAAAAGCCGCTCGTTGTCGCGGGCGTGGAGGCCGATCGTCGGCTCGTCCAGCACATACAGCGCGCCGGTGAGCGTGGAGCCTATCTGGGCGGCCAGGCGGATGCGCTGGGCCTCGCCGCCGGAAAGCGAGGGGGCCGAGCGGTCGAGCTGGAGATAGCCCAGCCCCACCTCGATCAGGAAGCCGAGGCGCTCACGGATTTCCGGAAGGATGTCGCGCGCGATCGCCGCGCTTCGCCCCCGGAACCCCGGCCGCCGCAGGAAGCGGGCCAGCTCGGAGGCGGAAAGGCGGCACAGCTCCACGATGGTCGCCTCCCGCTCGCCGAACCGCGCGCGCACCGAGCGGGCGATCGGATTCAGGCGCGAGCCGCCGCATTCGGGGCACACCTCGCGCTCTCCTTCCATCCATGCGTACCAGGACTCCTCGATCGCCTCGGCGCGGCTGCCGCGATCAACGTTTTCCGGGAGATAAAACAGCTCGCCGAAACCTCGGCATCGGGGGCACCAACCGGCCGGCGAGTTGTAGCTGAACAGCTTCGGATCCAGCGGAGGGACCGCCAGGCCGCACCGGGGGCAGGTCTGCTCGGTGGAGTGGACGGTGAGCTGTCCGTCCGCCGAGAGGGCGTAGAAGACGCCCTTGCCGGTTTCCAGGGCGTGGCGGACAAGCTCCTCTACGCGCCGATCGGGTTTGGCGCCGCGCGCGGGCGGGCGGACCGTCCCCACAACCGCCTCGATGTGGTGTTCCCGGTAGCGGTCCAGCCGAACCGGCAGATCGGTCCGCAGAAAGCGGCCGTCGGCCCGAATCCTTTCGAAGCCGCGGCGGGCCGCCCAGACGGCGACTTCGCTATGATAGCCTTTGCGGCCGCGGACCAGCGGAGCAAGGATCGTCAACTCGCCGCGCCGGCGCGCCTCGGCCAGGAGGCGGCGGCGCAGCTCCGCCTCGGTAAGCGGCTCGACGGGAACCTCGCATT
>JAGHDA010000443.1 GCA_021160185.1 Verrucomicrobiota bacterium | reverse complement strand
TCCCTGATGGGAGCTATCCGATGAGAGCATGCTAGGGAGCAAAGCCATGAAGGGCGAGGGAGCTGAGAAAGGCGGAACCGCCGTCCTCTCCTCGTTGGGAAGGGAGCGAGATCGGGCCTTTACCCTGATCGAGATGATCGGGGTGTTGGCCCTGGTGGCTATCCTGGCCGGCCTCCTTGCCCCGAATATAATCAGCCGCATCCAGGAGGCTCGAAGGGACGCGGAGCGGCAGACGCTTCAAACGCTCGCGGACAATTTCCGCACCGCGATTCGAAAAGAAAGGCAAGTCCCCGCCGCCGCCAACTGGGTCGCGCTGGTCGCGGGATTTTCCGATTTGGCTCCGGTGGACATTGCCACCAATCGAGTGGGCAATGCGCGCGCCTTCCTGGTCGATCCGGACATTGTGATCGGCCCGGCCGCCAGCCCCGGCCTGCCCTATGTCCAGGGGGCGGACGGCTCTCAGCAACCCCAGCACGCCCGCTTCATGATTGTCTCCAGCACATGGCGGGCGCTTCCGAGCGAGGGTTTGGCGAATTTCGACGCTCTTTGGGATCGTTCCTATGGCAATCTGCCCTCTAACTGGCCCAGCTCCTGGGAGGGGCGAGGGCGCGACCTTCATGTCATCCGGATCAACGTGGAGCCTCTTTTCCACCGGATCGTGCTTAGCAATCTGGATTCCGACCACGCAGGCCCTTATTCGGTGGACGGCGCGGAGGAAAAATTCACCGTCCCTTCCAACAGCCAGGAAGAGCGATGGTATCTGGAAAGCACCCGCTTGGACCTCTATACCGCTGACGACGAACTACAGGCTGTGGAGTATGTCAACGACGATGCGAGCTATTTCTTTGCGAACGCGAAGTGGGGCGGTGAAGTGCGCGGCTCCCCTGACACGCAGGGAGCATTCCGGAATCTTGTGGACGCCATGCTGGCCGCGCCCCTGCCCGCGTCCATCCTCCAGCAGCACGGCATCTTGCCGCGAGCTGTTCTGAATGAGTTTTACACTTACATGTGGTTTTATACAGCATGGGCTGAGGAGGGGTTCCCCAATGCCGGCGACACCTATTATGAACTCCAGGGGAGCGCAGCCCGGCTCGCGGGAGCTCCGTCGGCGGCTTCGTCAGGATTTATGTTTGATTTGACCAAGTGAAGATGAAGACGCTCAAACTTGGCGCGGTGGTCCCGTTGCGCTTGAGAGGAGGCGACGAACGGGACGGCGCGCTGGCCGAGCGGGCCTGCCGCGGGTGGACGCTGATCGAAATCATCGCGGTTTTGGCGGTGCTGGCGATCCTCGCTGCGGCGCTCGCGCCGGTGCTCATCGCTCAGCTTAAGCAGGCGGCCAGGGAACAGGAGCAAAGCAACCTGGAGGCTATCGCCAGGGCTTTCGAGATGTATGTGAAGCGGACGCGGGACATCCCCGACCAGACCGGCTGGGCGGCTGCGGCGGCGTCTTCCATTGGGTGGCGGCCGGAGGACGTGAGCGCCAACGCCCGCGGCCTGGCGCGCGTCTTCTGGATCGATCCGCAGCTTCGCGTAGGTCCGGAAGCGGACGACGTCCTCCCCTACAACCAGGACGAAAACGGGTCCCTGGAGCCGCAGAAGCCGCGGCTTCTTATCATCTCAAGCCTTGTGCGTCCGCTGCCCGAAACGGTCGTCTCCGGAGTCGCTCCCAGCGAAGAGGCGTTCGAGGAGGTGTGGAACCTCGCTCCCCGAAGCGTTCCCAGCTCTTGGGATTGGACGGGCCAAGGGGAAGATCTCTTGGTCCAACGCATTCACCTCGCTCCGCTGTTCCACGCCGTGAGCCTTAACGGGATTGGCTCCCCGAGGTACGCGGTGGATAATTCCCCTACTAACACCCTTTCCGATCTTCCGTTCACCGCTTGGTTCCTGGAAAACTCGGTTTTGATCCTTTGCGACGCCGAGGGCCAATGTGTGTTGAAAGAGGTGGTCAAAAAAGACACTGCTTACGGTTTCGACGGAAGCGGGTGGGGCGTGGGAATTTCGGCTTTTTTCGGAGGGCAGCCATGGCCTACAGGGGCCGAGCTGCAGAGCATAGCCAATCTGTTCCTGGCCGCCGCCTTGAATCCGCACGCCGACAACGGCGAGACGCCGAGTTCGCTCTACCAGAAAATGGCGGCGTTTGTTGCGGCGTATACGGCGTGGGCTGAAGCGGGATTCCATAGCGATTTCGGCAAGGCTGTGAGGGATGCGAGGAGGGCGCTGGAGGAGGCCCTTTGGGATTTGATTGATTTAGAGTAGCGTTGGCTGAGATCGGAGGCGTTTCCGAAAGCGGATTTGGGACCCGGCGTGAAGATGGAGGGGCAAGGGCAAAAAAGGAAGGCAGAGCTGCCAGCGGCGGTTAGAGGGAAGGTGTTGTGCGTGGCCTGGGCCGGCGGCAAGGCGGCGGCTTGTGTGAGCGGCCGGAGCAAGGGCGGGGGGCGCAGGGTGTGGGAAGGCGTTATGTCGCTGGATTCGCCCGAGACTGTGGCCGAGGCCCTTCGGCTTGCGAAACAAAATCTGGGCTATCACGGAAAACAGGGAGCGATCATCCTTGCTCATTCGGCGATGGCCCATCGCTTCACGGCGGTTCCCAAGGCTCGTCCCGCGCTTCAGCGGCGCGTGCTGGAGCGTCTTGTCAAATCGGACGAGCGGGCGGTGCCGGATCCGGTTTGGGGATATCAGACGATCCAGACCGAAGCGCCGGGCGGCGGTGGAGGAGGAGCTATTCTCTACCTTCTTCCCTGGGAGATCTTCGGAGTTGTGGAAAAGGGCTTTGAACAGGCAGGAGTTCGCCTGGTGGCGGCTTATCCCCAAGCTGTGGCGGTGGAAGATCATCTGGAGCGCCTTTTCCAGACCTGCGACGACGATGTGTTGGTGTTGGGCAGCATGGTGGAGACAGCGACGACCATCGTGGTGGGTCGGCGCGAGCAAGGCGCGCTTTTGGTTCGCACTCTGCACGCGTCGGGGGTCGAACCGCCTCCGCTTCCCGGCGCGCAGTCGGCTTTGCGGCTCCGCGTGGCGAGGAAGGCCGCTGAAGCAAAAGAGGCAGAGGAGGAAAAAGGCGCCGGGCTGGCCGTCGAACTGCGGCGGACGTGTCTTTATGTAAGCCAGAAGTTCGGGCTCAATGTTCCTCGAATCTTTCTGGCCGGGCGCGACGCGAAGGAGAGGGCGCCGGTCCTGGCTCGGCGGTTGGAGCCTGCCGTCCAGCCCAGCATTTACGAGGAGAGCTTGAGCGAATGGGCGAAGCGCCTGGCGGAGAATCCCTTTCGGCGTGCGGCTAATTTCATTCCTCCTGAAAAACGCCTGGAGCCGCAACTGCGGGGGCTGAGCCGCGCGGCGGCGGTCGGACTTGTTTTATTCGCCGTGGCGACTTTTCTGGGAGGCTGGCGCCTGCGCGCGTTGAGCGGGGCGCAGCGGGAGGCGTTGCAGCAATTGCGCCGAGCGGAGACTGATCTTGTGG
>JAGHDA010000200.1 GCA_021160185.1 Verrucomicrobiota bacterium | reverse complement strand
TCGTAGAGATATCTCAAGCTGGCAAACATTTTCAGTTGCGGGCAAAAAGCGCTCACCTCCGGCCCAACCGAGATCACATGATCCAGCGCGTCGGTCATCTTGCCTTTCCCGGAATCCTCGTTGGTCTGCTGCTGATAGTAGCCGACCACGCCCGCCTCGATGTTTTTCCAGATCGCCCGGCCGATTCCCCATTCCAAGGAGAGGGTGTCGCCCGGAGTGATATGCAAGTCGGTGTTCTCGGTGTGCAGCTCATAGCGCATCAAAGCAGAAACCGACCACTTCTTCGTTTCCTCCGGATACCACGTTCCTCCTATGGTGAACATGTGCGACCAGAAGCCGAGTCCGGGCGAATCAAGCTTTGTGAGATCGTCCTCCCCGGTCGGAGCCCAGAACCCGTAGCCGACGCTGAAATCGGCGCGCTGCCAGTGCCAGGAAAGCGTGATCGGCTCGACGAAGATATCGCCCAGGTTCCACCCCGCGTCGCTCCCACCGCCCGCCTTTACATCCCGGTAGAAAATCGGCGCCAGCACGTCCATGCCGTAGTGGCCGCCGCACACAGTCAACGGAGTGATCCAGATCGGCCGGATGGCGTTCACAAAGACAAACGCATCGAATCCGTTGTGGATCTTGTCGCCGTGGCGGTCGTTCAACCGGCCGCTGGAGTAGAACACAGTGTAATCCCGCAGGTAGATGCCGGGCGGCGGCAGCGTCCCCGCCTTCAAGCCCTCCACGCCCGCGGGGTAATGCCCTTGGAATTGCGCCTGGCTTGTCGCCGCGGCGGCTAACACAACGAGGCCGAAAACGCTTCTCAACAACCGCGCTTTCCGGGACGGCTTTGCTGTTTTTATTTTCATCATCTGCTCCTCACGGTGTGTATACGTTTCTCGCCCAGGAGGCGTTTTGCCGCTGGACACGGGCCGATCTTAGAAAACCCAACCTCGCAGGTCAAGCTTCCGAAGCGCGTCAGAGGAGTTTGACAATCTCCCAAAGCCTTCTTCCTTAAGCGGGGCGAGGACCGGCAGTCCCGCCAAGCTGGAAAACAGTCCAAAAATACAACAAGAAAAGGGATGGAACTATGTGTGTAGCAGACAATCAACCGATTCGAGTCGGCGCGGATGTGCCGAATTTTGAGATGGAGACCTACGACCCCAAATCTTCACAGTTCGGCAAGATCTCCCTCGAAGAGCTCAAAAAGACCGGCAAGTGGACCGTCCTACTCTTTTACCCGGCGGACTTCACCTTCGTTTGTCCCACTGAGCTGGCCGATCTCGCCGAGAACTACGAGACGCTTCAAAAGCTCGGCGCGGAAGTGGTCTCGGTCTCCACGGACACCAAGTTCACCCACCTGGCCTGGCTACAAAGCGAGAAACTTCTGGCCAACGTGAAATTCCCGATGGCCCAGGATCCCACCGGCGCGGTCAGCCGCCTGTTCGGGGTGTACGACGAAACCACCGGCCTCGCCCTCCGCGGGACTTTTATCATCAATCCGGAGGGCAAGCTGGTAGGCTCGGAAGTTAATTTCTACAACGTGGGCCGCAACGCTGCGGAACTGGTTCGGAAGGTGGAAGCCAACGTCTACCTCGCCGGCCATCCGGATGAGGCCTGCCCCGCCAAATGGCATCAAGGCGAGAAAACCCTCAAGCCCGGCGAGGCCCTGGTAGGCAAGGTCCACGAGGCGCTTTCCTGAAGCTGCCGGCCCTCTCTTTGCTTGGCGCTGCAACCCGGCTTCGACCGGGTTTTTTGTCCCGCGCCCTGCCGCTCCGGAACGATCCCCTCAACTGGGATAACCGCCGGAGATATACGCCTGAAGTTGATCGATCCGCGCGGTGAGGGCGTTGATCAACCACTTGACCAGATCGCCGATAGAAACCACCCCTACCACCTTGTCTCCTTCCACCACCGGCAAATGCCGAAGCCGCCGGTCGGTCATCAATTGCAAGCATTCCCGAACGGTCGTCTCGGGGCTGACCGTCACCACGACGCGCGTGCAGATGTCATGAACCGGCGTTGCGCGGGAATCTCTCCCTTCAAGCGCCGCCTTTCTCGCGTAGTCGCGCTCGCTCAGGATGCCCGTCAACCGTCCTTCCCCCATCACCAGCACGGCTCCTATATCCTTCTCCTTCATGATCCGGATGGCGTGGAAAACCGTCTCCTCCGGCCTCACCGAGCACACCGCGCCGCCTTTCTGCCTCAAAATCGTCTCGACCCGCGCCAGATCTTCCATGTTCTTCGCTCCTCGGGTTGCGAACTCTCCTCGTTGCCGGCTTTTATCTCCTCTACAGTTTTTGCGTCCGCGCCGGACCGCGTGTCAAGACCGCCCCTAATCGAAGAGTCCGCAATCGGAGCAGAAGAAGATCGATCAAAGGGGATAAAAAAAGCTCCCCTCCGCCGCAACGCAGGGGGGAGCCAAGGCGTAGGCTGCCCCGAGGCTATGCCGGCGGCGGCAACGCCTTGGGCGGCGGATCCGTCTTCCCCCCGCGGCGGCGCAATCGGGGCAGCCAACGCCCCGCGGCGGCCAAAGCCGTCGGGGCCCACCGGACGAACTTGCCGGTCGCCCCGCGCCGCCGCTCGCGCCCCCCGCCCAGGGCCGAGCCTACGGCGAGGGCGAGGCTCACCGCGGTCTTCAAGCCGCGCAGCCCGCGCCGCCATTCGTCCGCCCAGAAACCGATCGAGCGGACTCGCCGCCACTCGGCCATCAGGGCCAAGCGGTTGAGCTCGCTCTCCAATTGCAAAGCCCGCTTGCGAAGCTTCAGGAGTTCGGCCTCTTGCCTTCCAAACATGCCCTGTCCTTCTTTAGTTCCTCCAATGTGGCGGCGAAAGGCGCGCTTTCTCGAAGCAGACGGCGGGCGCGGCGAACCCCGTAAAGCGCGGCCCCAATATGAAAAAGCAACAGGCCGACCGCCGCAGGCAGGCGCGCGCTCTCCCAAAAAATCGCGAGCACCAGGAAATTGAGCAGGATGAGCGCCATCAGGGCGCACACTCCCGCCGCCGCCGTCCAGATCAGGAGCCGGAGACTCCGGCGGCCTTCTTCCTGAAGCTCGACGATGAACAGCTCAAACCGGTTTGCCAATGTCGCCACGAACAGCGCCGCCATGCGGCGCAGCGACCCAAGCAAACCGGCGTTTCCCTCCGATCGGGGATCCATCACGCCTCATTTCCGCCCCAGAAGCACCCCGAGCAGAACGCCGACCCCGAAGGCGATTCCAACCGACTCATAGGGATGGCTCCGGATCACCTTGTCGGCGTTTTCAACATGGACGCTCGCCTGCTCTTCGAGCCGCTGGCACGCGGTCTTGGCGTTCTCGGCGATGCTCGTGAGGCGGCTCTTGACCTCGGCGGCCTTCTCGCCGGCCATGTCGGCCGTCGCCTTCATCAACTCCTCGGCGTCCCGCGCCACCGTCTTCAGATCCTGAACCAACCGTTCCGTGTTCACATCCGCTTCGCTCATAAGCCTCTCCTCCTTTGCTTGTTCGATTCGATCCGCTTCAATATACCACAAACTTTCCGTCTCGCCACCGCGCATTGTCCAACGCGAAAGTCTCCTCGATCGAGCGCGGAGGAAACCTTGACCGGCAACCCAAAAGGCGATAAACCGGAAGGCGGAGGCTAACAATGAAAAAGCATTTCTCTTCAAACGGGACGGGACGATTGATTTTCTTCGCCCTTCTCGCGGTCGGCGCGGGATGCGGGACGCCGCTCGGCGCGCGCGCCGCTGAGGCCAAGGAAGCGGGGCTCCAGGCTTGGTGGCGCTTCGAGGAAACCGCCGGAACCCAAGCGCGGGACAGCTCCGGCCGCGGCCGGGACGCGGTTTGTCGAGGAGACTGGAAGCTGGACGGACATTCCGTTCCCGGAAAAGCAGGCAAGGCGCTGCAGTTCGACGGCGGGAACAAGATCCTGATTGTTCCCGGCTATCGAGGCGTCACAGGAGCCCACGCCCGAACCGTCTATGCCTGGGTCAAAACCCGCCGGTCACGGGGAGAAATCGTGGCCTGGGGGAAAAATGATTTTGGAAAGATGTGGACGGTGGGATTCATCCGGGGCCACGTGGGAGTCAGCCCCCGCGGCGGCTACTACTACATGCGCGATCAAATCCACGACGGCAAGTGGCATCAGGTCGCAGTCGTCCTGCGCGAGGGCGATCCGCCTTGGTTCCAAACGCACGGCAAGCTCTACTTGGACGGCGAAGTGGCCACAGTGGACGACATCGGGCTGCTCGATTTGTGGCCGTTGGTGACCGGGGAAGAAATGGAAGTGCGCATCGGCCGCGGTTTCGCGGGCGCGCTGGACGAGCTGCGCATCTACGACCGGGCGCTGTCCGCCGAGGAAATCAAGGCGCTCTATCAGAAAGACCAAGCCGCTAACTGAAAATCGGAAAAGAACCAGCCAATCTGGAGGAGAAACTATGAACACCGAAAACAAGATGAACCGAAGAGACTTCGTCAAGACCAGCGCGATGGCGGCGGGAGGCGCGTTCCTCGCCGGCGCGGCGGGCGCAACCCAAACGGCTCACGCCGCCGCATCGGACGCCTCGAAGATCCTCCACTACAACCCCAACATGGAGTACCGGCGGCTGGGGAAAACGGGCCTCATGGTTTCCAGCGTCGGGTTGGGAGGGCACTCGCGCAGCAATCCCAAAGAGCGAGCCCAAATCATCGATCGCTGCATCCAGGCGGGCATCAACTTCATCGATTGCGCCTGGTGGAACGAAGCGGTCCGGGACGCGGGCGCGTTGCGCGCGATCGGCAAGAAGATGCATCTGCTCGTTTCCCACGGCTCCAAGGAGCCTCGGAATCCCGAGTACCGCACCGCAAAGAAGCTCATGGAAGCGATCGACGAGCTGCTCCTCAAAACCAAGCTGGACTACGTCGACGTATGGCGCATCACCTGCTACGAGCCGGGCGGTCGGCATACTTTCAACACTTCCTGCGAGATCGTCGAAGCGCTGACAACCGCCAAGAAACAGGGCAAGGTCGGCCACATCGGCTTCTCTACCCATGACCGGCGTTGGATCAAGTTCATGGTCGAGTATTTCCCGGAAGTCGAGGTGGTTTGCTTCCCCTTCACCACCATGTCGAAGCGCGCCCCCAAAGACAGTCTCTTCGACGCGCTGAAGAAATGCGACATAGGCGCGGTGGGGATCAAGCCCTTCGCCGCAGGCTCCCTCTTCACCGGCGACCGCGACGAAGACATGAGGCGGGCGCGGCTGGCAATCCGCTACATCCTCTATGCCACCGACGTGCATCCCATCCCCGGCATGAACAGCCTGGACCAGGTGGACAACGTGGCCCTGGCCGTGAAGGAGCGCAAACAATACGACATAGCCGAGTTCCAGGAATTGGATCAGCTTAACCGCGAGACCTGGGCGCGCTTGCCCCGCTCTTATCAGTGGCTGCGGGATTGGGAGTACGTCTAAGAAAGGCTGACTCACTCCGGAAATCCAATAAGGGAAAACTTCTGAGAGGAATGCGGCAAGTCCGCAGAAGATGTGGTTCATAATCATGAATAGAGGGCCTTTATTTGGAATCTCTCTTCTCGCCGCGGGGCTCGCGGCGCTGGCAGGCTGCTCCACCCAGAGGGTCGCGCCGGAACCCGCCCCATCCAAAGCCGCAAAAGCCCCCGCGGCCGCGGTCGCAAGGCAATCGCCAAAGACTACGGTGTCAGGCCCCACAGCCCAACCTCTGCCTGACGAGGCGCCGCTGCTCCTTGCAGACTCCGGCCCTGCGCCCGCTGCGAATGGCGGTGCGGACAACAGCCGCTGCTTCGTGTGCCACATCAATTTCCAGACCGAGCAGCTCACTCTCACCCACGCCCAAGCCGGGGTAAGCTGCGCCGACTGCCACGGCCCCTCCGACGCGCATATCGACGACGAATCCTGGGCGCGCGGCGGCAACGGCACTCCGCCGGATAAAATGTACACGCGGAACGCGATCAATGCCTTCTGCCTCCACTGTCACAAGAGCGTCTCGCTGCACACAGGCTCGCCTGATAAGGTCTGCACCGATTGCCACGGCAAACATCGGATGGCGAAACGCCGCTTCCACTGGAAGTAGTGGTCGGCCCGCCCAGAGAGCGCCGTTTGGCGGCGCTCTCTGAGGAGGCGATTAATTAGCAGAAAAGCAAAGCAGCTTAATAGCGCTTGACCGCCCCCCGCTGCCTCCGGGAAGATAGCCGCCGAAGGAGAAGGCGCTATGGAATTAAACCTGGAAGGAGAACACGCCTCTCGCGCCGCGTCCGTTCTCGGCGCGCTGATCGCCCCCCGGCCGATCGCCCTGATCACCACCGTCGGAGCGGACGGCGTCGTGAACGCCGCCCCCTACAGTTTCTTCAATCTGCTGGGAACCCGACCGCCGTTGCTGATCTTCGCCGCCGGAGACAAGGAAGACGGCCGGCAGAAAGACACGCCGCGAAATATCCAGCTCACTCAGGAATTCGTCGTGAACCTGGTGGACGAAGGGATCGCCAAGGCGATGAATGAATGCTCGGCCGAGCTGCCCTACGGCGTCAGCGAACTCGCCCAAGCCGGGCTG
>JAGHDA010000351.1 GCA_021160185.1 Verrucomicrobiota bacterium | reverse complement strand
GATCCACACTCCGCCGCCGCCGCCGGATGGCGGGGCGCCGCCGCAGCCGCTCGAGGCGTTAGGAAAGGAAACTGACACAGAGTAACTATTGTGAAACGGCCCGCAGTCCAGCGTCCACGTAAGCTGCCCGCTCACATGACAAGGACCGCCCATCCGGCCGATGCGTTTGAGCAACCGCCGCACGCCCGGCGGCGTGGAAGGATCCGGCTCCGGCAAGCCGGCCTTGACGCGGCGCGCCGAGGCGGGATGGGTCCGGACGCGGCGAATCGTCAAAGGCACAGTCAGCGTGCTCCGCGCAGGCAGCACGCCGATCTTGTCGATCAGGGGAATGAACTCCCAATCCGGATGGGTCGGCAGATGCAGCTCCGCATCGTCGGCCGCGATCAGGCCATGGTTGCTGATCTTCAGATCGATTTGGGTGACATCCGCCGTGATGTTCGCCAGGTCGATTACTTTCGGCTCCACGGTGACCACCGGAGCGGGAACCACCGTCTCAAACTCGGTCTCGATGGTGATCTTGTAGCGATCCTCGATCTGGACCGGCTCCACCTTCCAGGTATACCGCACCGTTTCCCGCGAAATGAACGCCGTCAGCTCGTTGGTGATCCCCGGCTCCACAAGAAACGTTTGCCGGTAGGTTGTGTGCCGAGGCGCCGTGACTTCCACGTCGTAGTACCCCTCCATGAGGTCGGGCAGGTAAAACGTGCCGTTGGTCGAGGTCGGCCCGGCGGAAACAAGATCATGGCTGAACGGATCGCGCACGCGCACCGTGGCGTTGGTGACCGACGGAGAGCCTTCCGCGTAGTAAGTGAATTCGTCCACCACGCGCACCAACAGGTTGCCCGTGTCCTCCGAGAGGGCGCGGAAGGTGAACGGCACATTCACCGACGCGCCTTCGCCCACCACGGCCAGGTTGCCCTGGTAGTTGCCCAGCTCCATGTCCTCGCCGGGCCGAAGCATCAGGCTGACCACGTTGGACGCGCCCGGGGCCAGCGAGGGCAAGGGGTTTTCCGAAATCACGCTCATCCAATCCACGTTCGGAATCGCGATGTTCAAGGGCCCGCTCTCCCGGCCGCCGTCGTTCCGGACTGTGAATTCGATCGTCTTGGCCTGCCCGCGAAGCATCCCGGCCACAAGGGACCGGGGCTCGACGACCAGGCGCGGCCGCAACGCCTCCACCGTCACGCCCAATCCGAAGCGGCCGGTCACGCCCTCGTTGCTGGCAAGGTTGAACCAAACCGGTCCGCCCGGGGCGGACGCGTCCACCGCATGGAGGCGATACCGCAGCGCGACCCGTCCCAGTCCGGGCAGGGTGGAGCTCTCCAGCTCCGCGGTGACTTCCACGTTGGCGGGGCTTTCCTCGATCTCAAACGCCAGGCCGGTAAGCGGAATCGGACTCAGGTTGACCAGATAGGCCTCGCCCTCGAGCGTCGATTCCTCCACCACGCGCACATTGGCCGTGGGAGGCTCGAGGCGCATGCCCAGCAGGGTGAATTCATCCTGTGTCGGCGTCTCCTCGACGCCCGGATGATCCGCGCCCACCTCGTAATGTCCCGCCTCGGTGGGCAAGGGCTGCCAGGCGACCCGGTAGCTCCCGTCCGATCCGGTCAACGCCGAGATCACACGCTCGGTCCCGCGCACTTTAATGTGGATGTTGACCAACACCGACGGCACGGGCCTGCCGAGGGAGTTGGTGGCCGCGCCGTAAAACTCGACGGGGGTCCCCGCAAGCGCCGTTTCCAGATCGGTTTGCACCGAGGCGCGATAGGCGGGCTCCACGCGCACAGGCCGGACGGCGATGCGGACATTGTTGTTCTCTACCCCCTCGACGATCTCATTCAACACGTCGGTCTGAACCACGAGCCAATAGTCGCCGGTCTTGAGAGGGGACTGGGCCGCCAAGGTCTGCTCGAAGCCTTCTCCCACCGGCAGGCGCCCGCTGAACCGATATTGGCCCAAAAGCCGATCGTCGCCGATCACCGGATCGTCCGAAAGATAGACCCGCGTGAGCCACTCGCCCTCGAGTTCCGAAAGCCCTTGATTGGCCACCCCGTAAGTCACGTTGAACAGCGTGTCGCTCTCGACAACCTCGGGCGTTTCCGCCTTGGAAATCACCAGGTCCGGCAGATCGCGATCGGTGACCACCAAGGTGTCCTCGCCGGGGGTGTAGCCGTCGGCCTCGGCGCGGATGATCACCCGCTGGTCGCCGTCGGAAACGCCGTCGGCCACGGTGTTGATGGAGACCGTGACGTTCGTCTCGCCCGCGGGGATCAGGACGCTGCCCGGCAGGGTCGCCTCGGTGGTGTCGCTGCTGGTCAACCGCACAACCAAGGCGGGGCCGCCTCCGGTGTTTCGCGAAACCACCGCGGCGGTCGCCGGCGTCTGGCCTTCGCCCACCAAGTCGCGCCGGACCTCGACGGTCAAGGAGGGACCGTCATTGTCGGTCACCACGACCGCCAGGCCGGTTCCCTCCCGAAGTCGGATATTGGCGGCGCTCGCCAAAGCAAAGACGCGGATCTGGGCTTGCTGATCCCCGTCCACCAGATCGTCGTCCACCGCCCCCACCGGAACCGTCGCCGAGGCCTGATTGGCCTCGATCGTGACCCGGCTCGGGACCTGAACCGCGGTCGGATCGCTGCTGAGCAGCTCCACCTGCACCGGCCGGGCGGTCGCCGGATCGCGCGTCACCGTCAGCAACGCCGCCTGCGGCCCCGCCCCCTCGCTGAAAGTCGTCTTGTCGATCGAGAGCGTCAGATTCGGCACATCATTGTCTTCCACCGTGACCGAGGCTGTCGCCGAACGATAGCCGGTGGCAAAAGCGGTGACGTTATATTGCTGGGAAGGCTCCAGCGCCACGTCATCGGCCGCAAGGACATCAAACCCAGCCGCCTGCTCTCCGGCAGGGATCTGAACCATCTCCTGCACCAGCAACTGAGCGGTGTCCGAAACTTCCAACGCCACCACCAACGGCCCGTCTGTGGGCCCCTCGCGCCAGACCGTGGCCTGGATCGCGCCGCCCTCGACTACCGTGTTCGTGGAAAGGGTAAGCGTCAGCCGCGGCACGTCCGTGTCGATCACCGCCAAGGTGTCCGAAGCCGGGTCAAAGCCCGGGGCGCGGGCGGTCAGCGTAACCGTCTGCGGACCGTCCAGGACGCCGTCGGCCACCACCCGGACAGGAAAGCGCGCCTCCCCTGTTCCGGCGGGGATCTCCACCGTCGCCGGCGCGGCAATCTCGCTTGGATCGCTGTTTTCCAACGTCACCGTCACGG
>JAGHDA010000044.1 GCA_021160185.1 Verrucomicrobiota bacterium | reverse complement strand
TGCCAGGAAAGCGCAAAGGTTGCATCCCCCGGCGCAGGCTTGCGATCCGGTCGAGTTGGTCACTGCGTCGGCGGTTGCTTGGGGGCGTCCGGTCGGGGATGGAGCCGGTCCAGCCGGCGTTGGATCGCCGCCTTGAGCGCGGCCGGATCGGGCAGGGGCGCATTTCCCAAACTCTCCTGCATGCAACGGCATCGCTCCCGTTCGGCTTCCGCCCGGCTTCGATCCAGACTGAACCGTTTCCTGGCGCGCTCGGAGCGCTCCCGGAGGAGGCGATGCACGTCTCCCTGAATAAGCGAGGCCAGGTCCACGCGGGCGGCTTCTCCGGCCGCTTCCTCCGCCTCAGCGCCGTTGATAGGGCCTGAGGGATATTTGGGGAAGAGAATGGCTCCTTCGGGGCAGACGCGCGCGCAGGCCGGACAATTGGGCTTGCAATGGTCCGGGGCGACGACCCGAACGCGCCCCGCCTCGTCCGCCGCAAACACGCCGAACAGACAGAATTGCAGGCATTGGCCGCAGTCGACGCAGCGGCTCAGGTCCATCGCCGGATACCAGGCAAGCCACGGCTCTTGCGGACCGCCGTCGCCGGCCGCTTCGCGGAGGGCCGCCAGGATGTCCTCGATTGGGCGGCTCTGGACGGCGAGGACGCCGGACTTTTTCCCTTCCACGCTCCCGCCGCTTTTGACAAGAAGCCGCACGGGGCGGAGCCGGTCCAGAAGCTCTTGCGCCGTTCCGTTCACGGCGCGGAAAACGTGGAAGCCTTCCTCGATCAAGGCTTGGCACAACTCGCGCCGCCGAGCCGAGTCGAAGGCTTGTCCGCGCGGCTCGTGGAGCGCCACAAGCCGGCGGGGCGTCCGGGGCCGGATGTAGCGCGCCGCCGGCGCGGCGCTTGACGGCATAGCGGGCAGGCTTTCCCATTGCTCGCCCGGATTTGCCAAGGCGGCCCGCGTTTCCTGGGCGGCGCAAGAGGTTATGTCGAGGGCCCGCGCCTTTCCCGCCGCCAACGGGGCGTCGGCGAACGCAAAGAGGGCGGCGACCGCGCGGGGAGCGCAGGCGGCGATTTGGAGCTCCGAGCGTTTTGCCAACTCTGCCAACACGGGGCTGCGCGTCGCCGCCAGCTCGCATAGGTCCGCCGCCGCCAGGAACTCGGTTTCTCCGGAGGACAAGACGTCCAGTGCGGCCGCGACCGCCGCCTTTGGGACGCGCTTCGCTCCGTAACAGGCGCAGAAAAGAACCGAGGATGTCCCGCTTGTCATAGGCTGGAGTTTAGCCGCTGAAGCGGCGGATGCAAAACCCCTATCCCAACGCGCCGCCTCGATCGGAAAGAGAGCCGGTTTTCTTCCGGTCGGCGAACGGGCTCTTTCTTCTCCCTGCGCTTTTCCTGTTGGAGCCTAGAAGGAAAGGAGCGTCTGCCAGATGTAGGCGTGCCCGAAGGCGTCGACCTCTTCCCAAATGCGGCGCAACAACTCCTCGTCTCCGGTAATCTGCGGCAATTCGGTCCGTTTTTCCGCCCACGGCACGCAAACCCCTGGCGGGCGCGAGCCGATTTTCCCGGGCAGAGGCCGCGAAGCCGCGTCGGGGCTTTTCTTCCCGGGCGGCTCCAGAGTCCACGACGGATCTGAATAGGACGGGCCTCCATACACGCCGAATTCCCGGGCGGCCTCCGTCATCGCCCGAATGTTCTCGGGAGCGGCGTCGTTTTGAACGATGGCGGAAGCGTCCATGATGTAGCCCCCGTCGCGCGCGACGCCTTCGATGATCTTGCGGCAGTATTGCCGGACTTCTTCCGGTTTGCCCGAGCTGAGGAGGGTGTTGGGCACGCCGCCGCTGAGACAGAATTTCTCGCCCAATTTGCGCCGAGCCAGGAAAATATCCCCCCGGTCCACGTGGTAAACGATGCTTCGGTCGGGCAGTTCGGCGAAGCGGTCCAGATGGTAGTCCCAGTTCCCTTCGGCGTAGAAAAGGACCTGATGTCCGCGCGCCCATAGCTCTTCGATGACGGGCTTGAGCGTGGACCAGTAGAAGCGATCGAAAGTCTCGGGCCGCACGAACGGCACGCATCCCCGGTGCATCCAGAAGCCGATGGGAACCATCCCGGCAGGGTCGGCGGTCGTGTCGGCTACGTAGGTCAAGTGCGGCATCAGCGCTTCGCAGGCGGCGAGCACTTTTTCCGGGCGCTCTACGACGTCCATCGTAAGCCCCATGTACCCGCGCAGCTTGTCCGCAAGGATGTCGAAGGGCGCTTTGAGGATGCCGGCGATGGCTGAAGCCGTGCCGGTTTCGGAGCGGAGGCGCTGAACCTGGCCGCCCAGGTCGTTAAAATACTGCAGCATGGCCATGCCGCCTTTGAGGAAGGAGAGATTGTTGCGGAGAGTGGAAGGTTCGCCGATCGGCACGACGTCCTTCGAGACTCGAGGGAGCCAGACGTTGAGGAGATATCCGGTGGGATCCTCGATCAACTGGTCATACTCCTCCGGTTTCATCCACGCCTTTTCCATGGGCGGCTCGAGGTACTGAAAGCCCGTGTCAGGCGGCACATCGATCCCGGGGACGCCGTAGTATTTGAGCCCGATTGCCTCGGTCAGGCCGGTCCACACATAAACCATGTTGGCCACCACGGCGTCCCAGTCGAAATCCTCGGCGCAGCGCAGAACCGCCTCAAACGCCTTGCGATAGTCGTGGGTGACTTCCTGGCAGGTGTATCCGGCGTAGCGCGCGGTGAACTCGGCCACAAAAGGCCGCACCGGCACGCAGTCCGGCTTCTCGTTCCGCAAGGCCGTGACGTATCGCCGCAGCCGGGCCTGATAGCGTTCTTCCACAGATGGTTCCATGGCTGTTTTGCTTCCGCGTGAATCCGAAAACTCTTCCATTGCCGCTTGCTCGGATTGTGGCTGTTTTTTCGGGCGGGAGCAAACTCCAAAACCCCGCCCAAGCGCGGCCCTTCTTGCCTCGCAACCTCGGCTTTGCGGTTTGTTGAGTTTCCCGCGTCCGCGAGGCCTCTGCTGCGGCTTAGAGCCGGCCGAGTGGCTGGCCCTTGTCCAACCTCCACAATGCCAACCTCTTGCGAATCCAAGCGGATTGCTCCTGCAAACAATGGTTCTTTCAGAGAATTTTGGGTTGACGTAGAAATAGAGAGTGCCTAGGCTTCTCCCTATCAAGCAAGAGTTGTGAAAGAGGGCCGTAGGGGATCATAGGGGATCGAAAAATATGCTCTCAGGTTGTGCTCTTGCGTAACGGAAAGGAGAGAAGCATGAAACGACTCATAGCAACCACGGCTGCCATCGGATGCGTTCTCGCATGGTCCGCCCTTGGGCAGACCTTCCAGGGCGCCGACGTCGGCGCGCCCACGCTTGCCGGCTCGCATACGGTAAGCGGGGACACCATCACGATCATTGGCGGGGGACACGACATTTGGGACGCCAGTGACGATTTCTACTACTACTACACCAAGGTAGAGGGTAACTTCGACGTGCAGGTCCAGGTGCAGGACCTCCAAGGCCCGAACACCTGGTCCAAGGCGGAGCTCATGGTGCGCAAGCCGGAAAATGACACCGCGCCGCCGCAGGGGCCTGATCCCTTCTTCGCGGCGATGACGACGCGCACCGAGGGCCAGAATGGAGTGCAGATTCAGTGGCGCGCCGCCCGAGGCGTGGGCGCTGATTGGCCGGGCTGGCCTTCTCCAATGATTCGTCCAAACTATCCGAATTGTTGGTTGCGCGTGGTCCGGATCGGAACGACGTTGATTGCCTATTACAGCCCCGATGGTGAGAACTGGCAGGAGATCTATGAGCCGCTGGACACCGCCGCGATACCCGGGGTGGAGCCGTTTGACGGCCCTGTGTTCGTGGGCCTTGCGGTTACCGCCCATGACGACGCCGATCCGAACGGGGCCACCGGGGTGTTCGCCCATCTGAGTTTTGCCAGCGAGCCGACTGTGATAGCCAGCGGCTACGCGACCGGGTTCGAGGCGGTCATTCCGGACATCGGCTCCACTGTGGTGAACTCGGTGAGCCAGGTTCTTCTGGATGGGGAGGACATCACGGCCGCCGTCTCCTCTTCCAAGGAAGGCGCGGTGACGACGGTTTCTTACGAGGTTTCCGATATAGCCGATTATCTGGAGTCCGGCAGCGTCCACGATCTCCAGGTGACGGTTCAGACGAGCGCCGGAGAGTCCACGCTCAACACGCAGTTCACCGTCGAGCAGTACACGGTCCTTTCGGCCGGTTGGAAGGCCACGGACGTGGACACGAGCACGCCCGCATTTCGCATCCGTCCTTACCAGATCGAGGGCTCCGTCCAGCATGACAACGACTGGATCGAGGAGATGCTGCAGGGGCTTCACGGTGAGAACAAGGCTGACACCTTCGGCCTGGACGCCGAAGGCTTCATGGATTGGTTCGACGTCATCGATTTTGCCACCGGGAGTTTGGGCAACTTCTCTGTCGACTATCTCTTCAGCGAGGTGGGCATCCCCGGCCCGGACATGCCCGACACGGACAACTGCGCGCTGGAGATCATCGGCTACATCGAGTTCCCGGAGGCCGGCATGTACACGATGGGCGCGACCACCGACGACGGTTTCCGCGTTCAGGCCCATGCCAACCCGCGCGATCTCTTTGCTGTGCGGGTGGGCGAGTTCGAGGGCAGCCGCGGGGTCGCCGACACGCTCTTCAAGATCTACGTTCCCGAGCCCGGCATCTATCCGTTTCGCATGATTTGGGAGAACGGCGGCGGCGGCGCGGCGGTTGAGTGGTTCATGGTCCAAGACGACGGGACCATGATTCTTCTCAACGACCCCCTGACTCCCGGCTCGCTCAATGTCTATCCGCGGGCGGCCTCGACTCCGCCTTACGTGAAGCTGGTCACTCCGGCCATTGACGCCACGGGCGTCCGCGCCGACACCCCCATTGAAGAGGTGATCGCGGAGGGCGACACCGGGCAGGTGGACCAAGGCAGCGTGGCGATGACGTTCAACGGCGAAGCGGTGACTCCGGACGTGAGCCGGAGCGGCAACGAGGTGACCATCGCCTACCAGCCGCCCGAGATTCTGCCTCCGGGTTCGACCAACACGGTCAGCGTGACGTGGCAGATCCAGGGCGGGGAGCCTCGCACCGACACATGGAGCTTCGTCGTCGCCGACTACACCATTGTGCCGACGGATCTGGCGAGCCCGATCGGGACGGAGAACGCGGACGAGCCCGGCTTCCTGGTGAAGACCGTCCAGCTCGACGCGGTGAACAACAACATGCCCGGCAACCTGGAGTTTGCCGAGGCGATCCTTGTGGGCGCGCTCCGCTACGACGGCTATCTGGACGGGACGCTGGACACCCTCAACATTGCCGACCTGAGCGCGTTTGGTCCGGATGGCTACTACGTGGAAACGGACACGATCAACTACGCCGAAACGGCGGGCCAGAACAACGGCAACTTCACCCCGGACCGGCAGCATCCGGGCATCCCCGGGCTGACCGACAGCGCCGACAACTACGCTTCCGAGTTCAAGACCTACGTGGTCTTCCCGGAGGCGGGGGTGTATGAGATGGGCGTGAACAGCGACGACGGCTTCCGCGTGACGGTGGCTGAGGGGCCGACTCGTCAGCTTCTTGAGGTGGAAGCGCCCGCCGCCATTGCCGGTCCGGTGGCCGCTGTGCCTGCCTCTGTGGGAGTGAGCGGCGCCCAGTTCGGCGGCCCGATTCCGGCCACGCCGATCGAGGGCGAAGTGGCGTTGGTGGGCGAAGCGTGCGATCCGTTGACCATGGATCTCACCGGCAAGGTGGCCCTGATCGACCGCGGCACGTGCGCCTTCGTGGACAAGGCTCGCAACGCCCAGGCGGCCGGGGCGATCGCGGCGATTATCGCCATGAACGAGACCACGCCGGACGACATCCCGTTTGTGATGGGCGGCACGGCTGAGGACATTGCCATTCCGGTGGTGATGATCAGTTACGAGGACGGCCGGCGGCTGAAGGACAACGCCGACGGCTTGCGCGTGTCGATCGGCGCCGACGCGAGCCCCAATCTCGGCGAGTTCAACAACGGCCGGGGCGCCAGCGATACGCTCTTCTCGTTCTACATCCAGGAGGCCGGCGTGTATCCGTTCCGCTGCCTCTATGAACAGGGCGGCGGCGGCGGCAACGTGGAGTGGTTCAGCGTGACCAAGGACGGCAAGAAGGTCCTTCTCAACGACGCGACTGATGCGGACGCGCTGAAGTGCTACCGTTCCCGGACTTG
>JAGHDA010000147.1 GCA_021160185.1 Verrucomicrobiota bacterium | reverse complement strand
TGGGCTCGGCGGGCTGCGGCTCCGAAGCCGGCTCGGCGGCTGGGGGCCGCCCCGTCTCAGCCGGGTGGGCAGATTCCCTCGGCTCAGAGACGCTTACGGAAACCTCGCCGGTTTCGTCCGGAGCGTTCGCGGCGCTTCCGGCTTGGGCCTGTTCGAGTTTGTCCCGCTCTTCCATCGCCGCCCGACGCGAAAGCCGGACCCGCCCCTTCTCGTCCACGCCGAGGCATTTGACCCAGATTTCGTCGCCGACCTTGACGATGTCCTGGACCTGTTTGACGCGGAAGTTGGCCAGTTCGCTGATGTGCACCAAGCCGTCCTGGCCGGGAAGCACCTGCACAAAGCAGCCGAAGTCTTTGATAGTGACCACCTTGCCGCGATAGATTTTGCCGACCTCGATTTCGGCGGTCATCGACTCGATTTCGCGCTTGGCGTGTTCGAGCCCTTCGGGGCTGCGGGAGTAGATGCGAATCGTGCCGTCGTCCTCGATGTTGATCTCGCAGCCGGACTCGTCGACGATGCGCTTGATGTTCTTCCCGCCAGGGCCGATGACCAGGCCGATCTTGTCCGGGTTGATCTTGATCTCGACGATGCGAGGGGCGTACTTGCTCAGCTCCGGCCGCGGCGCGTCAAGAGTTCGGTTCATGATCTCGAGGATCTTGAGCCGGGCGACGCGAGCTTTTTCGAGCGCCTCGCCGAGGATATGGTGCGGCAGCCCTCGAAGCTTGAGGTCCAATTGGAAGCCGGTGATGCCCTGGGCGGTGCCGGCGATCTTGCAGTCCATGTCGCCGAAGCCGTCCTCTGCGCCGATGATGTCGGTGAGCAGTTGGTGGCGGAGGATTTCGCCTTGCGGCCCGTGCTGGGTGCAGAGGCCGATGCTGACGCCGGCCACCGGTTTTTTGAGGGGGATGCCTGCGTCCATCAACGCCAGGCTCCCGGCGCATACGGTGGCCATGGAGCTGGAGCCGTTGCTTTCGAGGATCTCGCTGGTGACCCGGATGGCGTAAGGGAAGCCTTCCAGGGGCAGAAGCGGCTCGAGGCTCCGCTCGGCCAGCGCGCCGTGGCCGATTTCCCGCCGTCCGGGCCCGGTGATGCGCCCGGTTTCTCCCACGGAGAAGTTGGGGAAGTTGTAGTGGAGGATAAATTGTTTTTCGCTTTCTCCGCCGGCATAGGCGTCCAGTTCCTGGGCCTCTTCGGTGGTTCCCAGGGTGGCGATGGCCAGGGCCTGGGTTTCCCCGCGGGTGAAGAGGGCCGAGCCGTGAGTGCGCGGCAGCACGCCCGCTTCGCATGAAATGGGCCTTACTTCGTCCATTCCCCGGCCGTCGAGCCGCTTGTTCTGATTGAGGATCAGGTCGCGGACGGCTTCGCGCTGGATTTCGTAAAACACCTGTTTGAGGATCAGCCCGGAAGCTTTCTCCTCGCCGAATTTCTCCATGAGCTTGGCGCTGATTTCCTCGGCAAGAGCTTTCCAAGCCTTCTCCCGGGCGAGCTTGCCCTGAGTAAGCAAGGCGGGGAGGATTCGGTCGCCTGCCAGGGTCTTGGCCTCGTCGATCATTTCCTGCGGAGGGAGGATTGTCTCAATCTCCCGCTTGGGCTTGCCCAGCTTCGCCGCAAGCTCCTTTTGGGCGGTGATCAGAGGCTGGCAGCAAGCGTGTCCGAAATGCAGGGCGGCGGCGAAGTCCGCTTCGGAAATCTCGCGGGCCGAGCCCTCGAACATCATCAATTGGGTCTCCGTGCCTACGTAGACCAGGTCAATGTCGCTTTTCTCCAGCTCGGCATGGGTGGGGTTGGCGATGAAATTGCCCTCCACCCGGCCCACCCGGACGGCGGCCACCGGGCCGTCCCACGGGATGTCGCTGAGCATCAGCGCGGCGGAGGCGGCGTTGATGGCGAGGACATCGGGCTCATTGTCGCCGTCGGCGCTGAGCAGGATGCTCTGAATCTGGACGTCATTGTACCAGCCTTTGGGGAAGAGCGGCCGAAGGGGCCGATCGATCATTCGGGAAGTGAGGACTTCCTTCTCAGTGGGGCGGCCTTCCCTGCGGAAGTAGCCTCCGGGGAAGCGCCCCGCGGCGGCCGCTTTCTCGCGGTAATCCACCGGGAGGGGGAAAAAGTCGATGCCTTCCCTTCGGGAGGAAGCGCCGACCGCGGCGGCCAACACAACCGTTTCACCCTGCTGAATAAGAACCGCTCCGTCCGCTTGACGGGCGATGTGGCCGGTTTCAATCTGAATCGTTCGGGTCCCGACCTGGACCGTTGTTTTCTCTCGCATGCTTCAACGTGCTTTTCTTACGCCTTCGCCCGTCGGCCTGGAGGAACTTCAGTCAACTTCCCTTCCGAGCGGAAAGGAGCTGAGTGAAATTTCCCAAAGCCAACGGGTGAAGAGGCGATTTTCAGGCGCGGCTTTTCTTTTCTTCCGGCCGGGAGGGCCGCCCGCGCCGCGTCGCGGCCTTCCCGGCCTAAAATCCGATTGCCAAGAGGCGAATTCACACTGCTGCCGTCTGAGGGGCGGTCCGGGCAAGCCCGCCGCCGAATCGGACGGCCGGAGACTACCGCCGCAGTTTCAAACGCTGCGTCAATCGGCGATAGCGCTCGAAGTCCTTCCGCTTGATGTAGTCCAACAGTTTGCGCCGTTGGCTGACCAGCATAATCAAGCCGCGGCGGGAGCTGTGGTCTTTGCGGTGTTTCTGGAGATGCGCGGTCAACTGATTGATCCGTTGCGTAAGCAGCGCCACCTGGACATCCGCCGAGCCGGTGTCCCGGTCGTGGATTCGGAATTGCGATATCGTCTTTGCCTTCGGCTCCATACTGTTTTGCGTCAGCTCCTTGCGCTCGTCTCTTCTCTCAACGAGGGGAGCAAGCTAATCGCCAATCGCCGGCCTGTAAAGGGAAATTCACGGACGGCGCGCGAGCCCGGTTTCCCAAGCGCCTTGAAAGGACTTGAAGCGGCCTGTACTTTGAATCCGATGAAGCTGCCGTCCAAGGCGCCGGTGATGATTGTAGGGAAAGGCATCCTCTTCCCGAAGGCCCTTCTGCCTTTCCATGTCTCCCAGCCGCGCTATCGCCGCATGGTCCGGGACGCGCTGGAATCGGACAGGATGATCGTAGTGGCCATGCGTCGGGGAAACAACCGGTCCCGGGAGCGGACCGAGCGAGTGGCCGGCTTGGGGGTGATCCGCGCCTGCGTGCGGCGCGAGGGCGGCGCTTACGACCTTTTCCTGGAAGGCGTCGCTCGAGTGGAAATCCTCCGGGCGGCGCGCTACCGCCCTTACCGGGTGGCCGCCATTCGCCCCGCGCCCACCGAGAGAGGCCGCAGGTCGTTGATCCAGGAGCTCTGTCGCGAAGCCATCCGGATCGCCAGCGCCCGACTTGAGGCGCTTTCCGAACAAGCCGTTCCGGAAAGACGGATCGATCCGCTTGTTCCCGTGCCGCTTCCTCCCGAGGAGGCGGTCGAGGTGTTCCGAGGGCTTCTCAGCCATCTGGAGGAAGAAGGAGAGTCGGAGCAAATCGCCGATCTGCTCTCGGCCACGTTGCTGGACGATCCGGCCGCGCAGCAGGAAATCCTGGCCACGCCGCATCTCGTCCGCCGCTTCCATCGGCTTATTTCCTACCTGCGGCATTCCACCGGGCTGGAGAGCTTCATCTGATCAACGCGCCGTTGCGACGCTTATGGCTGAAAAACAAACCGAACGAGCTCAAGATCAAGCGCCCCCGGCCGGCTCGTCCGAGCGGGAGTCCGCCTTGTTCGTCCAACTGGTCCTTCAGCAGGCGAACACAGCCCTTCTCTTCCTGGGGCGCATCCCCGATCCCCAAAGCGGCAAACCAACGGTCAACCTGGAGGCCGCCCGGCTGTTCATCGACACGCTGGAAACGCTCGACCGGAAGACTCGCGGCAACCTCACCGACGCGGAGCAGCGGCTCCTCAAAGATCAGTTGACTGCGCTGCGCCTGGCTTTCGTGGAGGAGGTCAACAAGCAAAAGGCGGCGGCGCATGCGGGCAAATCCCAGGCCGAGTCTCCGGGCAATCCGAAGAAAAACCCCGCCGAGCCCGGCGCGGAAGGGCGCGCTGCAGAACAAGCGCCTCCGAACGCCCCGGAGAACAAGCCAAACGAGACCGACGGCTCGAAGTGAGCCCTCCCGTCCCGTCCTTGCCGGCGGCTCAGCGGGCTTTCCCTTCCTCCGACCGGGCGCGCTCCGCGGCGGCCAGCTTGCGAATCCATCGGCCGTAGATCCAGATCAACACCGCGGAAACCACGCCGAGCCCGGCGAAAAAGAGCCATGTCGTCCCCACCGCGTAGGAGGCGTAGAGTTTGCGCGTCAGCTCCGGGGCGGGGATTCCGGAGACCTCCGCCAATCGACCGAAGGCGGCTCCCACCGGCAAGGCGGCGACGGCCGTCTGCTCCGGGGTGAAACCGTGATGAAGCAGCTCAAGCCGCGCGAGCCGATCTTTCGAGGAGAAGATGTAGTAAAGCCACGGCCCCAGTTTGCCCTCGATGGTCCAGCCGACCAGGATCGGCGCCTGGGAAAACCCGATCCACATAGCCTTTTTGTCTTTCGGGGCGATGTTGCCCAGGAACTCGCTGAACTTCGGACTGGCCAGCATCTCGCCCACGCTGAAAACCACCATCGCCGCCACGGCGCTCCAGGCGTGGCAGCTCAGCCCGAACAGGGTCAACGCTCCCGTGATCAACAGCGTGCCGACCAGCAGGCTGGTCGTGGCCCGCATCTTCGCGCTCAATCCGGCGAAGAGGAAGCAGGTGAGCATGATCATCCCGGCGTTGAGGTTGACGATGCCCTCGGGCTGGATTCGAAGGCCGGCGGCGTCCATCCCGAGCAGAAACCGCCACACGGGAGACTGCGTTCCATCCGGCCCGAAAAGCGCGCGCACGATCACCGAGGTGTCCACCCAATCCTCCACGTACTTGGGGAGAACGTCCCACAGCATCGGGAACATCACCCACCAGAGCGAGAAGATGAGCAGGTAGGCCGCCAGGTGCGGCTTGCGAAGCTCGCCCAACGCCGCGCGCCAAAGGCTCGGCTGAGCCCCGCTCCCGCCTTTCCAGGCGGCTCTGCTCTCGCGCCCCGGCTCCTCGTAGGTCAGCAGCAGCAGGAAGTTGAGGCAGATCACCGCCGCGTTGATATAGAAGACATATTTCCAGTCGATCGTTCGCATTTGCAAGGCGATCAACGGGCCGATCCAGCCGCCGATGTTCACGGTCTGGTAGAACACGCCCCAGGCCATCGAGCTGTTTTTGCGGCTGGTCGCGCGGATGAGCGTCCCTTGGATGGCAGGTTTGAAGATGGCGGTGCCGGTCGCTAGAAGCAGAGCTCCCGCCATGAAGCCTTCGAAGGAGCGGAACCAAGCCATCACCAGGTAGCCCATGCACTTGAGCGCCGTGGCCAGAAAAATGACCTTCTTGCCGCCGTAGCGGTCGGTCAGCCCGCCGGTGAAGACCGGGACCAGCGATTGGATCAGGTTCCACCACATCAGCAGCCAGCCGAAACGCGCCATGGTCGCTCCCAACCCGCCTTCCCGCCGGGATCGGGTGGCGTATAGCGTGGACACGGCCCGCACCCCGTAGTAGGCCAGCCGCTCGATCATCTCCATCGCGCCGACGATCCAGAACACCCGCCCCAGGCTCCGGAGCGCCTGCCAGAACGGATACTGGGGAACATCCTCAAGGGTCGTGTCCGCGTCTTGCATGGGTGAATGTTTTAACTCAACGCGCCTTGTTTGGCCCGCCGGAACGGAAACGGCTGGAAGGGCGCGCGGCTGGAGGGGCGGAGGAAAAGCGCTTGCCGCTCCCCGGAGGCGGGATAGGCTGCTCGACGGACGTTTTCAAGACAACCGCGAGGATCGGGCGAAATGAAGCGCATTTATGGCATTCCCCTGGCGATGGCAGGCGTTCTGGCGTGGAGCGGAGCCGCCGCGGCGTTCGCGCCGGCGGTTCCCAATCCTTCCTTCGAAAAAGGCGGGCAAACGCCCGAAGGCTGGACGCCGCGGGGCGCGCGCTGCGTGTGGCTGGAGGGCGACGCCGCCGACGGCCGGCGAGCCGCGGCGGTCTACGGCGACGGGACCGACAGCGGCGGCTGGCTCAGCGCCCCGATTGATTTCACACCCGGCGCGGTCTATCGGCTTTGCTTCATGGCCAAGTCTCTAGGCGCGCAGGGCGGCACGCCCACTGTCGGCCCTCTTTTCTGCAACCGCGATCTGGGCGGCGCTGTGACGGATCAATGGCGCGAGTTTTGTTCCGTGTTTGTCGCGCCCGCCGCAATCGAACCTGATCAGGCCCGCTTGCGCTTTGGGCAATGGAAGGTGAAGGGCGGAGCGGCCTACGACCGGATCCGCCTCTGCCGCGCTGAGCCCGTCCATGCTCGCTCGGCGGACGGCAAGCTTGTTTTGGGAGAAGGCGAGGTTTTGTTTGGAAATGAATACGCTTTCCGGGCTCCGCTCGGGGAGAAGTGCGGCAACTTTTCGCGCCCGTTGGTTCAGTGCCGCTGCGGCTTCAACACCGATCGGTGGGTCTTCTCCCCGGGCGATGAAGTCGTCTACCGCCATGAGGCGGGAGATCGGCGGCAGCTTCGAGCCTCGGTGGATGTGTCTGTTTCCTGGTATTCGGGGGGCGAGTTGGCGGTCGAGGCGAGTCGTGACGGCCGGCGCTGGAC
>JAGHDA010000061.1 GCA_021160185.1 Verrucomicrobiota bacterium | reverse complement strand
GGCAAAGCAGTGCGGATGGCGCGATCGATCGACCGGCCGATGCGCTATTTCCTGGCGAAAAAGGAAGAGGGCCCCGCCCTCTTCGTGGCCGATCGCATCGACGCCATCCACAAAGCGCTCCGCCGGGAGGGGCTGGCCGATCAGTTCCACCCCAGCTACACCCGGATGGTCCCGGCCCATTATGTCGTGGAAGTCAAATTGGTCGGCTGTCCCGATCCCGACCCTACTTACACCCGCTACTTCACCCCGCAGCGAGACGCGTTGCCGAAGGATCTGGACGAAATCGGCCGGCGCTACATCGGCGCGGCGGCGGACGAGATCGCCCATTGGCTCCAACAAATTCCCCAGGACGCGCCGATCGGCGTCGCCTTCTCCGGCGGCCTGGACAGCGGAGCGGTTTTCCTTCTCGCCTACCACATGCTCCGCAAGCTGGGCATGAGCCCGGCCCGACTCAAAGCCTTCACTCTGGACCTTGGCGAAGGGCCGGATCTGAAACAGGCGCGCGAGTTCCTCGAACGGCTTGGACTTGCCATGTTCCATGAACCGGTTCAGGCCCGGCTCGAAGAGGCCGACCTGGATGCCACCATTCGCATTGTCGAAGACTACAAACCGCTCGACATTCAATGCGCCGCCATGTCCTTGGTTCTCTTTCGGAAACTCCGCGAGAATTATCCCGACTGGCGCTACTTCCTGGACGGAGAAGGCGGGGACGAAAACCTCAAGGATTATCCGATCGAAGAGAACCCCGAGCTGACGATTCGCAGCGTGATCAACAACCTGATGCTTTATCACGAAGGCTGGGGCGTGGGGCGCATCAAGCATTCGCTCACTTACAGCGGCGGCTTGAGCCGAAGCTACGTCCGCACCTACGCCACCGCTCGCCGGTTCGGATTCGAAAACTTCAGCCCGCTCGCCCAAACCAAAGTCATCGAGGTGGCCGAAGGCATTCCCTTCGCCGAGCTCACCGGCTATGACGTCGCCCGCCTCTACGCTTTGAAAGGAGAAATCGTCTCCCGCGGCATCCGGGCGATCACCGGCATGGAGATGCCGGTGTTTCCGAAGCGGCGATTCCAACACGGAGCGGCGCCCAAAGACCGGCTCCTGGAGAAGCTCCCCGATCAGGAGCCGCTCTACCGCCGCCGCTTCCTGGCCCTTTACGAGCAGCCCGCCGCCTGAGACCGGGCCATTGCAGCCCCCAACGTGAAGGGCAGTCCGCCGTAGCTGCCAACGTAACAAACGGCGCACCGGCCGCCTCGCTTTCCCAAAACCCAGTCCGCTTTGCGACCTCGGCAGCCACCCCCCAATGCGTAGCCGCCGATGGGAGAGGCGGCCCGCCGACAGAACTGGCTTTGAGCGGCTCGCCCGCTTCTTTCGGCAGCCGCGCTGTTAATCAACCCCCTCTCTTCCTGCGCGGCTCGAGCCTGGGCCGCCGCGCTACGGGATGGACAGCGCCGTAAAGCTTGTTGATGCGGTCCGCCAACGCCTCCAGGCGCTGGGCGAAAATCGCGTGGGTTGCCTTCCGGTTGTTCTCCGCCTTGACTTGCGCGTCGTCCTTCAGGTGAAACGCCGGCGCCCAGTTGTTGCGCACCGTGTTGCCCACGGGATCGCGCCGTTTGCGTCCCACCATGATCCACGGCCGGCCGGCCGTGGGATTCGCGCCATAGCAGGTGTTGCCCTCGATCAAGCAATCCCGCGCGTCGCCCAACGTGATGCCGTGATAGGCCGTCACCCCGACCACGTTGTCCCGCACCACAAACTCCACCAGCGGCCCGTCGAAAAACCCAATGCCCTGCAGCGAATTGGGTAGAGGCAAACCGTCTGTTTCCCGCTCCAGGATGATGTTGCCCTCCACCACGGCCTTCCGCAGCGTGCCGCGCCCGACGTTGAACAGAAACGCCTGGATGCCGTCGTCGTGGTTCGGGTCGCCGTCGCGAGCGCTCACAAACACGTTCTTGACCACGTTGAACCGCGCCGCCTGTTCGTCCCGGGTAATCCGGATGCCGTCCGCCGAGAAATTCGCCACCACGTTGCCCTCGGCCACGCATCCCGGCGCGCACAGGGCGATGCCGAAGCGGGTGTTCAGGACGTAGTTATTGCGGGCCGCGTGCCCTCGGCCGCGACGTCCCAACCAGATCCCGTTGGCGGCGTGAAGCCACTCCGCCGCGCCCCACTTCGAGCTGTCCAGCGCGGTATAAACGAAGCAATCCTCGATCACGAGATCGTGGCTTTGCTCGCCGCCGTGCTCGCCCAGCATGACCAAATAGGGCGGCGGCCTCTCGAGGGGCTGCGGCGCCAGCGAGGGCGAGATCGCCAAGCCGCGCACAACCCAGTTGGCGCCTTCGTCGATCTCCACCCAACCGACTTGCGGCGTGTGCCCCGGCTCGGCGGCGATGGTGATCGGCCGCTCGTTGTAGCCCCGCCGAATGTGAATCACGCCGTGCCATCCCGAGCGCAGCAACAGCGTGTCGCCCGGCCCGCAGGGCGCGCTTGGATTCGCGCAACGCCCCTCCGCGTCGTAAAACCGGATGCGCCCCGCCGCGACGACCTCCTCAATGCGGCCCCATGGCCGCTCGGCACTGCCATCGCCGTCCGGCCCGCCTTTGACCGGATCGCAATGAAACGTTGCCGCCCCGCCGGACCCCCCCGCGAGCGAGCCCCACAGAATCAGCAGCGGCCATTTCATTGCCCGACGGCGTAACCAGCCTCCGAGTCGACGGCAATTCCTTGCGCATATGAAACGCAGCTTGCAGCGCGGCCCAGGCGCGGTTGAACGAGCTTGTAAGCGGGCGAACGAGCCCGAAACCTGCCTGGCATGAACCTGACGGCAAGCCTCCTGCGCCGCCGGCTATCGGGTCCCATGAGGTCGAACGGAAGCGCGGGCGCACGAAGGTTGACACGCTCAAAACCTGGCGCGAGCGCCGCGCCTTCATCCGCGCCTGGAAACAGCTTCAGCGCCGACCCCACGCGCCGCCCCAATTTTGAAGACAGATGTATATTGAATAGCATCAACTGGGCAAACATTCAGGCAACGACCGCAACTGAAGCAGTCTGCCGGCGTTTTCTTGCCGGCGACACGACCCTTTGCAGCCTCCAAAGGACACACTTTTATACACGCGCCGCATCGGGTGCATTTATCTTGGTCAATTCGAACGCGAAAAATACTAAATCGCTCAGCTATCCATGAAACGAAACCAAAAGGGCAAATAAACTGACAAAAAGGACGATAGACAACGAATGACCCCAGCAAGAAAATAATAACCGTCAGCAGAACGCTAAAGGTTTCAAAATCGAGATTGAACAGGTTAAAAGGATTAATGTAGTGATATATAACAGTTCCTTTACGACCTCCAATGACACCGAACAGAAAAAGCAAGGTGACGATAAAAAGACCCGACCGGATTGTGTTCGTCAGAATAAATGGGAGCTTTTTCTGTTTAATTCTTCGCAGAACGGGCGGGCTATAAATCAACTCCTGAAAAGCGCCAAAAGGACACGCCCAGCCACAAACCATCTTGTTGCCGGCAACAGCAAGTGCGATGAAAAAAACGAAGGCTATTACTTTGGCTTTTGGATCGGGATAAAGCCCAGCCATGGACTTGAACACCTTAACGACGCCCTCCATCGGATTAGGCGATTTTCCCAAAAGAAACCCAGCCACGATCACTGAAATCAAGAGAGAAACAATATACGGAGACCTGGGATACCAAGCTCTCCTTTGTGTGACGCCGGATCCCTCCGGCCGCCCCAGCGCAGCGAGAAAAACAAGCCCTCCCAGCGCCAACGCCGCATAAATATAGTATTTAACAGCGGCGTCAACATGCGAAAGAATGCGGCGAACTACATGCTGGAGCTCTTCGTGTGTCACGCCTAATTTTCGGAGAGGTTTTATCTTGGAGACGTCGAGCGGCAGTTCCAGCTCACGGGCGAGGGCTTTCCCGGTAACGCCCAGTTTAGGGGCAATTTGCCGAATCGACATGTCAACGCTGAAGCCAACCGTCTCCGTCGGTTTGGAGGGCGGATTCATCAAAAAACCAAGGACCACAACAGCCAGCATTAGGGCGACTGTTGCAAACAACCAAATCCGTTGCCTAACAGAAAGCTGCGAAAACCAATAAGAAGTTTTCATATTCTCTTTATCCGCATACTGACATAGTGTTCCGGATAGCCCGCCAAAAAAGCGCGCGGCATTTTACTGGTCAGCGTTCATCCGCTTGTTGGCTTTCTCCTTCTCCCACCACTGTTTCCACTTTGCAGCGTCATAGCCGAATTGCTCCCCCGTCAGCTTTCCCAATGTCTTACACGCAGCCGCTCGGGTTTCCTCATGATCCAAGGCTTCAATCAGATGAGGAATGGCTCCCTTGTCCCCTAAAGCGCCAAGCGCATAACAAGCAAGATGTGCAGGACATGTCTGGAAACAGTCGCCTTCTTCGGTTTCGTAATCATGCAGATGCTCCACGATTGCTTCATAGGCGTCCGCCGCCTTCAATTCTCCCAAAGCCGCTAGTGCAATCGAGCGAATGTACGGCGAAGCATCGTAGGCGCAATCAATCAGCGCCGGGACCGCCCGAGAGTCCTTCATCACACGAAGAGCGACCACAATGTTATTCCTATCTCTCTGATCGGTCACTTCCTTCATATCTCTTATCATGACGGCGACGCCGCTGTCATCGCCAAGGGAGTGCAAAGTAAGCGCCGCGCGGCGTCTGATCTCTGGGATTTTCGATTGCAGTCTGGCGCGCAGTCTTGACTTGGCCTCCCGAATTTGATCCGCGCGCAGCTTCTTGAGAAGCTGTGCGAACCGAGAAGCAATTACGATCTGATCCGGGTCATCAAAACGCACGAATTCTTTCTCCACGGCTTCAGGAAGCCCTAGCTTGCCACGCTCCCCATGTTCTTCCTCAATGGGGCCGCTGCGATTCCTCAACCAATTTGGAACCGATGCTTTGGCGGAATCATAGCCCGGTATGTAGGGCTTTAAATCTAGAATCGGCGTGTTTGCGAATGCGTCTATTTTGTCAATCTCAACTACATTGCCTCCGACTGAGAGGACCTGACACAGAGTGAGAGCAATAGGATTCGGCCGGACAGGCGAGCGGCAGGCGAAGACGCCGGTTAGCGGGTTCTTTCTGTTCCCCTGAGGATGCACTTGCAGAATAGACCGTTTCTTTGGCGTGTCGTTACGATCGAACCACCAGAAGACCCAGACATGCGAAAAGCCCTCGAGCCCGCGCAACGCTGGTTCAAACTCCTTATTTAATACGAGAGTAGTGCGCCCTTTCTCTTTCTGAACAAACCCAATCGGTTTAAGAATAAATTGTCTTTCGGTCATCTCTTGCGACAGAACGGCATTCGTTGAGTATAGCAGAATCAACACCATAGCTATGACACACATCCTGACAACCACGATTGCCGACTTCATAAGAGCCTCCTTTCCTGTTCCGAGACGCAGAGCCTCGTAATAGATTGCTTTCTGCAAACAATGTTTACGCATATCCAGACAACACTCCGAACCTGATTTGGAACGCCGTATAAGACGCTAGCGGACACAGGGGCGGCCGGCGACTAACTCTTGCAACGTCAATATGTCGCCGCAAGCAGGCGTTCCTATCCAGGCCGCTTGCCTCTCGACCGATCACGCGGCAATAGAGGAAAAGGAGCGCCGAAAGCGCCCGGTTCTGAGTCGCAGCGCCGACCTTCTCGTTCACGGCCAGACGCCTCAGGAAGGCGTTGACCTCGGCTTCGCCCATTTGCGCAGGGTGGCGGACATGGTGGAAGAAAATGAACCGCTTCACCCACGTGATCTGCGTCTTTTCCCTAAAACGGCTGTAACGCCGCGACCAAAGAGCGTCACGCATCTGCTCCAGCAGCTCCGGCTTGCGCCGCGATGTCGGCTGCCGCCCTTTGCCCTCCACGGGCGATCCACCAGGCGCTCGTGAGCGGGCTTTAGCTGTTTGCTTCATGCTTTCGGCTCTCCGGCCTCGGTTCCGCGAATTGTCCCAGTGTAGCCTAACGAATTTTACTTTCGCGCCCGCATATTGTCAAGATTTTTTCGGTGACGAGAATCCCACCGTGCACTTTCCGCGCTGTGAGTCTCGGCCAATTGCCGGAAACAAGCCTGCTCCGCCGCCCTACGGTCGGGGCAGACAACGGGGACATGCCCCGCCTCGGGTTTCTGGAAACGGAGAGGGCGGCAGTAGCCTGGCGGAGGCGTCGGCGGTGATTCTGCTTCGAGCGCGCTATGCAAGGAGTCCGGAGGGGGACTAGAAGGACGCGCCTGAGCCAGGTCCAACGTCCGCAGTTTCAGTGTCATGCCTATTGAGTTAACGACCCCGCCGCGCCCGCTCCAGACCCTCTCCGGCGTCATGAACTTTTGAGTCCACAGGCTGCCTGGATGAACGCAATCTCGCGGACGCCGACAACTTCCGACGGAACAATAGAACGTAGAAACCCGCAACCGCTTCTTGGCTGGCCGGGCGCTGCGCCGGCGTGCGCCATCCCAGCGTTCTTTGCGGTAGAAAAACTGTAAAACCGCAAAGAACGCAAGAATTGCAAGGCAGCGACTCAACCTGTCGCCGAACGTTTGAAATCACGAGGCGGGGGTTCCCTCTCACTTTTCAACACGCTTGCTCCCGTTCCCGTGCGTCCTCGTTGTTCGACAGTCTCAATAAATGAACGGCAGCAAACGCCATGTATTCTGCATGTATTCCTTGTATCCAGGAAGTTTCGCTGCCAGAAAGGCCTCTTCCTTCCGTATCCTAAGGAAGATGCCAACTATTCCACAGCAAGAAAACACCCAAGCCCACGTTGCCGTAACGACCAGCGGCATGCCGATGAATAGAAATATGCTGCCGACGTACATCGGGTGGCGGATCCTCGCGTAAATCCCAGATCTGACGAGTTTCTGCCCATCCCGTTTTTCAACGTATTGGGAGAATGCGCCGTCGAGTTCCAGGTGGCCCCACACTCGGATGATGATGCCTGCCGCCGCCAGGAAGCACCCGGCAACCACCGCCGCCAATGAGGGCTGTGTTTGGCAGGATACATGCTCGATGAGGGATACGGCGATCATGCCCTTGAAAGGGATTGCGACGGTGTAATATGTCCATTCCGGCTTGTGTTTTCGCCAGAGAGTCCGCGTCCGCGCCATCGCGGCGCACTCGGCAAAGACTTGGATGAGAACGACACCGATGAACGCAAAGAAAGCCGTGATATGCATATTTTGGCCTGTTGAGCGCTGGACATCAACAGCGCAGCGACGCCACGCCTTGCCGCCGAGGACCGCGAGCGGAATGCACAGGCCGCGCGCGGCGAACCGGCGCGCCGCGGCGGATTGCTCCTCGCGCGCGCGTCTCAGTTTGTGCGACACGCAGACCTGGAACGCAGGTCATCTCTCTTTCCAAGAGATCTTCCCGATCTTCTTCTCGAGATCGACGAACACCGAGGCGCGCTCAAACTCGCGCGTGTACTGCCAGCCGTCGCGTTTCGCTTCGCCCTTGGGAGCGCCAAGCGGCTTGTCGAACTCGGGATACCAGTCGAATGTGCCGTATTCACCAAGCCACCCCCAAGTGTAACAAAAGTAACAATGTCTTTCGGCGCCGACAAGGAAGCAGGCCAGCGGGAAGGCAAGCCGCGCGCGCGCCGCCCGATATTGCTCCTCGTGCGGTTTTGCCATGAGCTTCTTGTCGCTCCACCAGGTGAATCCCGGCCATGCCTTGAAGATAATAATCTTGCCGGCTTTGGCGGCCTTGCGCATCGCTTCGATGGTATTGGAAAGGTATTCCGGGCTCTGCGGTCGGATATTCGTGGCGCGGTTGAAGTCGTCAATCATCGCACCGTCCGTCACGGCCAGGTACGGTTCGCCGATGCTCGGATGATTTTCGTCAAAGCCGTGGAGCGGATTGAAGATAATGAGCTTCCCCGGCCCCATCGCTTTATGGGCTTGCTTCAGCATGGCAAAGACTCCCTCGTCCATCGCGGCGGCCTGTTCCGCGCCAAACATTTTGCTCCACGGGCCGCCCTTCCTGCCGGCGGTGGCTCCATCGGCGAAAATCCCGTCGCACCCGTATTTGCGCGCCGCGTCGCCCGCAATCCCGGCCCACCAATCGCGCACATCCTGGCGACGCACATCAAACTGCAATCTATCTCTCCCTCCCTTCTTCACATGCAGGTATCCACCCTTTGGAAAAGCGGCGTTGGAGATCTTCCATTGATGCTTCGGCATATCGGCAGCCCAGTAGAAAAGAACCTTGGCCTTCGGATTGCGCCGCTTGATGGCCTTGGCCGCCACCGCGATGTTTGGCTCCACACTGGCGTTCCTGAGGATTCCGCCGGTGAGCGTAATCAGGTCGAAATGATCCGCCAAGAATTCACACTGTTCCGGCTTCAGCCCCTTGCCAACTCCGAGATGGGCGTACAACGGCACATGATTCCAAGCGAACGCTGGGAACGCGTCGCCGGCATGAACTGCAAGCGGCGCAGACAACAAGAGCGAAACTTGAATTAGAAATACACTCCTCATGATCTGTTCCAATTCTTCGATGTTTTCAGCGGGATGAATCGTTTGCGCTGTCCAGTTTGCCGGAGCGCAGTGTGGATCCTTTCCTCCCCAGGCGCGGCTCGGCGCCGATCGTCGGCGGGGCCGTCGCGGCCGGGAAGCCGAACCGCCCTTCGAGGCCATTGAACTGCTCGACGCGATTGGAATCGGCGCGCAATTGCTCGCTGAGCCGACGCCAGGCCCGCATCGAGCGCGTGAGATTTTCCCTGACGCTGCCCGGGATGTTGTAGCACTGGAGCCCGATCGGGCCGGCATAGTTCAAGGCGCGCAATTGGCGCAGCAGGCCGAGCAGGTCGAAGTCGCCCCGATCCAGCGTTTGGATGAGCCGGGACCAATCCCTGCTCTTCGAATCCGCTCCGTTGATCGAGACCACATACAGCCAAGGCCGCGCCGCGCGGAGGATTTTCGGAATGCGGTCTCTGTTGCCGCAGCGAAGGCAATGGCAGAGGTTGAACGACACGCCCACGTTCGGACGGTCAAGCCGGCGGACCACGCGGAGGGCGTCCTCGACGGTCTGCACCCAACAGCCGTAGTGGGGATAGAGCGCCGCCCTGAGGCCGGCCTGCGCGGCCAGATCCGCAATCTTGCGCAACACCGGCAGGGCCCGGGCGTCGCCTGCGGGCGAAGAAGGGCGATCCTTGCTGCTGTGAACCGTAAGCCAGATGATTGTGTCGCTGCCTTGGAGTTGCCGGATGATTCCGGGCAACTGGGGATCGTAAGGAGGGCTTCGGCCGTCGATCCAGGCGCCGGTGTAGAGCGTGAACATCTTCAGGCCTCGCCGATCGAGTTCAGCCCGCATTTCCAGCACGCGGCCCGGTCGCCAGCCTACCCCGTCGTAGCCGAGTTGGCGCAGGGTCTCAGCTTTGGCCGACAAAGAGCGGTGGGCTTCGTCGTTCAACCCGTTGTCAAACGCAAAAAACGGGTTCGGCGAAGGGGGATTGGGGATCATTGCCGGCCGCGCAGCAGGCAAACCCATAAACCACAGGCCGAACGCAACCCGCCAAAGCGATCGAGCGCGATCAGCGCGGCCGCGGCGGGAACATGGCCCGGTTCGGCCTCCGAGTCCGGACGCGCCGCGGAATTTGTTGACTATCATGGCGAGGGATAGCCTATCCGAACGCGTCGGAGAAATCCATCGCGACGTCGCGTTCCCAGCCTCGACCGCGTCGCGGCTCCCTCCAAGCCATACAGCTTCGATCCTCGCGGTCCGGTTAATCCCGCGCAGCTTTTGCGATCGGATCTTGGGCTCGACGCAAAGCAAAATTTGCTTTTCTACGCCAACCGGGAGGGCGAGCATCCGGACATGCTGCTCAAGAAACTTGCCAAACCCTGTCTGACCCTGCTGGCGGCGTTCCTCAGCACCCACGCGGCCGCCGCCGAAGCCGACGAACTGCCGCCGGTCTGTTACCTCTTCACTTACTTCACCGGCAACGGCGAGGACGGCCTGCATCTGGCCTGGAGTCGGGACGGCTACCGGTGGGAGGCGCTCAATAACGGCCGAAGCTTGTTGCGTCCGCGGGTGGGCGAATCCAAGCTCATGCGCGATCCTTGTCTGGCGCGCGGGCCGGACGGCGTGTTCCAACTGGTCTGGACCACGTCCTGGCAGGGCAAGACCATCGGCCACGCGACGTCGCGCGACTTGATCCATTGGTCGAATCAGCAGGCCATCCCCGTGATGGCGCATGAGCCCAAGGCGCGCAATTGCTGGGCGCCTGAAATCGTGTGGGACCCCAAGCGCAAGCGCTACCTGATCTTCTGGGCGACAACCATCCCAGGGCGGTTTCCGGAAACCGAATCCCAAGGCGACAACGGCTACAACCATCGCATTTACTGCACTACGACCCGCGATTTCCGCGTCTTCGGCCCCACGCGCCTGTTTTATGATCCCGGCTTCAACGTCATTGACGCCACACTGTTCCGGGACGGCGGCCGCTGGCGCCTCATCGTTAAGGACGAGACCCGTCATCCGGTGCGGAAGCATCTGCGCTGGGCGGCGGCCGACGATCCCGAAGGCCCGTTCGGCCCGCTTTCGCCGCCGTTCACCCGCAGCTGGGTCGAGGGCCCGTCGGCGATCCGCATCGGCGACGAGACGCTGGTCTATTTTGACGCTTATCGGGACCGCCGCTACGGCGCGGTCCGCACACGCGATTGGCGGCATTGGGAGGAGGTTTCCCGGCGGATGCAGTTCCCGAAAGGCATGCGCCACGGCGCCGCGCTGGCCGTGCCGCGGGAAATCGTCGCTCGGCTTCTGAGCTTGAAACAAGAGCCTTCTCAGCGCGCGAATGCGACGGCCCACCCCGCCGCGGCAGAGTCCGCCGCCCCGCGCCCGTTTCGGCATCCGGGCGTGTTGCACACCCAACAGGAAATCGAGTTCGTCAAAAGCCGCCTCGCCGCCGGGGCCGAGCCTTGGCAAAGCGCTTGGCAAGAGCTGCGGAAGCGCCCGGTCGCCCAACTGGATTACCGGCCCAAGCCGCGCGCGGACGTGGTTCGCGGCGCCTATAACCATCCCAACATCGGCGCCAACGATTTCCTGCGCGACGGCTCGGCGGCCTACACGCACGCCCTGCAATGGGCGCTGACCGGGAATCCCGCGCACGCGCTAAAGGCCGTCGAAATCCTCAACGCCTGGTCGCGCGCCCTGAAGTCCGTGGGCGGCCACGACGCCAAGCTGCTCATCGGCATGGGCGGCATCCATTACGTCAACGCGGCCGAATTGCTCCGCCACCTGGACGCCGACTGGAATGATTCGGATCAGCAACGGTTCGAACGGATGTTGCGCGAAGTCTGGCATCCGGTGATCCGCGATTTCTACCCCACGGCCAACGGCAACTGGGACGCTTCGATGATCCAAACCATGATGGCGATGGGAGTCTTCCTCGAGGACCGAGCGATGTTTGACCGGGCGGTCGATTACTACCTGCGAGGCGAAGGCAACGGCGCCATCGGGCGTTACTTCAACGAGTTCGGCGAATGCCAGGAAAGCGGCCGGGACCAGGCTCATACCCAGATGGGCTTGGGCTACCTGGGCTGCGCCGCCGAGATCGGCTGGAAACAGGGCTTGGACCTTTACGGCGCGCTCGACAACCGCCTGCTCAAAGGCTACGAGTACACCGCTAAATACAACCTTGGCCACAACGTGCCCTATAAGCCTTACCGCAGCGTGGCGGGACGCTATTTCTACCCGGCCATTTCACAAAAGGCCCGCGGGCGTTTTTCTATTATCTGGGAGCGCGTCTATCACCACTACCACGACCGCCGCGGCTTGGAGATGCCTTGGACTGAGAAGGTGATAAAGCGGATCCGGCCGGAAGGCTGGCGGGTGAGCTTCACTTCCTGGAACACGTTGATGTGCGCCGGCCAGCCGGAGTGAAGAAAGCGTCGCCGTGTCCGCAGGAATTACAACACGCATTGAGCGGCGGGCGCCCGGCCGGCTTGCCCGCGGATCACGACCCCGCGGCCGGCCAAGGGCCGCGCTGGGACTGGCCGCCGCTTTGCTCTGCGCCGGCGCTGTTTTCCCCGGCAACGCCGCCGCGCCCCACTGGCAGTTCGAAAAACTCGATCGCGGCCTGGCGGCCCTGCGCCAGGACTCAGGCCGGGTGTTTTTGAGTTGGCGCTTGCTGATCACCGATCCGGCGGAGACGGCGTTCCATGTGTACCGCCAAACCGGCAAGACCCCTGCCAAGCGTTTAACCGCCGAGCCGTTGCGGGACCGGACCTGGTTCCTGGACGCCCACGCCCCGCCCGACGCACGGCTGGCATACTTCGTCCGCCCGGTGGTTGCCGGGCGGGAAGGCCGGGCAAGCCGGCCCTTCGTGTTGGGGGCCGACTCCGCCCCGCGGCCCTACTTGCGCATTCCCTTGCAAACGCCCGAAGGCTACGCCCCGAACGACGGTTCGGTGGGCGATCTGGACGGGGACGGCGCTTATGAATTGGTGCTGCATCAGGCTGGACGCGGGCGCGACAATTCCCAGGCCGGGCTGACCGATCCGCCCATCCTGCAAGCTTACGAGCTGGACGGCGCGTTGCTCTGGACCATCCGCCTCGGTCGCAACATCCGCGAGGGCGCGCATTACGCGCCGTTCATCGTTTATGACCTCGACGGCGATGGGCGGGCGGAAGTGGCTTGCCGCACCGCCGACGGCGCCCGCGACGGCGTTGGCCGCGTGCTGGGCGATCCGAAAGCGGATTGGCGGAGCCGGTCCGGCCGCACCCTGGGGAAAATCCTCCGCGGACCGG
>JAGHDA010000136.1 GCA_021160185.1 Verrucomicrobiota bacterium | reverse complement strand
GTACGAGCACATCCGCCATCGCCGGGATATCCGGCAGTTCTTTGGGGAAAAATACGGCGAGTGGGTGCGGGTGGTGCAGATCGGCGGCCGCCCCCAAGGCCTGGACGGCTACTCGATGGAGCTGTGCGGCGGCGTCCACTGCCGCGCCACGGGGCAGCTGGGCCTGTTCCGGATCGTGAGCGAATCGGCGGTGGCGGCGGGAATTCGGCGCATCGAAGCGCGCGCCGGCCTGAGCGCCTACCAGTGGCTGCGGGAGCAAATCGGCCTGCTGGAGCGCCTCTCGGAGAAGGTCGGCTCGCCCCCCGCCGAGCTGGAGCGGAAACTGGAAAATCTCCTCGCCCGTCAGAAAGAGCTGGAAAAGCAGCTCAAATCGCTGACCGAACGGCAGGCCGCCGAGCGCGCCCGCGAACTCGCGCGGCGGGCGGAATATTTCAACGGCGTCCCCGCCGTGGCGGCCCGGGTAGCGGCTGACGGGGACCAGATTCAGGCCCTGCTCAACGCCCTGAAATCTTCCTTCGAAGGGGTGGTCTTTCTGGCCGGAGAGAGCGGCGATTCGGTGGTTCTGGCGGCGGGGGTCAGTCCCGCCTACACAAAGAAAGTGCATGCCGGCAAGTTGGTCCAGGCGGCTGCGCCGCTGGTGGGCGGCCGCGGCGGCGGGCGGCCCGAGTTCGCTCGCGGCGGCGGGCGGCGCAAAGAAGGAATCGACGCGGCCCTGGCCCGCGTGCGGGAAATGCTCGCCAAAACCGCCTGAAACCGGGAATCGGCCGGGCTGAGGCCGCCTCGGCTCAGAACTGATTCAGAAACCGCAGATCGTTCTGATAGAACAAGCGGATGTCGCTGATCCCGTAACGGATCATGGCGATCCGTTCGATCCCGAAGCCGAAAGCCCAGCCGGTCCATTCCTCCGGATCGTAGCCGACATTCTCAAAGACCTGGGGATGAACCATGCCGCATCCGGCGATCTCAAGCCATTCCCGGCCCATCCTGCGGGTGACTGAATTGGAGAAGTCGATTTCGAAGCTCGGTTCAGTGTAGCTGAAGTAGTGGGGGCGAAAGCGGATGCGGGTCGCCGGCCCCATCAGGTCGCGGAACACCGCTTCGACCGTGCCCTTCAAATCGCCCACGGTGACCCCGCGGTCCACATAAAGCCCTTCGACCTGGTGAAAGGTAGGATTATGCGTGGCGTCCGGATTGTCCCGCCGGTAGACCCGCCCCGGAACAATGACGCGCACCGGGGGAGCTTGCCGTTTCATGACGCGGATCTGAACCGAGGAAGTATGGGTGCGGAGGAGAAGCCGCGGCTCCGTCTCCACGTAAAAGGTGTCCTGCGTGTCGCGAGCCGGATGGTCCGCCGGCGTGTTCAACGCGTCGAAGCAGTGGTAGTCGTCCTCGATTTCCGGGCCGTCCGCCACGGCAAAGCCCAGCTTGCGAAAGCTGCGGACGATGTCCTCGGTGACCAGCGTGAGGGGATGAAAGCGCCCCAACGGCCGTCTCCGGCCCGGGAGAGTAAAATCGATCGGCTCTTTCGGGAGCGATTCCTTGAGCTCCAGCTCCTCCTTCCGCCGGGCAAACGCTTCCTGGAGCGCTTGTTTGGCCTGGTTGATCCGCCGGCCCGCCTCCGGCCGCTGCGCCTTGTCCAGCCGCCCCAACTGCTTCAGCAAGGCGGTCAATTTGCCCTTCGGCCCCAGGTATTCGCTTCGGAGCCTGTCCAGCGCCCGCAGGGAATCGGCTTCGCCGATCGCCGAGAGCGCCGCCTGCTTCAAAGGTTCGATCTGTTCAACGAATTCCGCCATAACGCCGCATCCGCGGCCTTCGACCTAAACTTCGAGAAGGGATGATGCCAAGGAAAAAGCGGGCCGAAGCCCGCCTGATGTCCGCGTGAAAAGCAGCCTCCGCAGGGAGCTCAAGCCGATTTTGCTTCCAAGGCGCTCTTGGCCCGTTGGACCAGCTCGTTGAACGCCTCCGCATCCTGGGCGGCCAAATCGGCAAGCACCTTGCGGTTCAGATCGATGTTCGCCGCCTTCAACCCGGCGATGAAACGGCTGTAATTGAGACCCGCCGCGCGCGAGGCCGCGTTGATCCGAACCTGCCACAACCGCCGGAACTCGCGCTTTTTCGTTTTCCGATGTTTATAGGCGTACTGAAGGCCATGGTCCACCGCGTCCGAAGCGTAGCGATAAAGCTTGGAGCGACGCAGGCGGAAGCCTTTGGCCATCTTGAGCATGCGTTTCCGCCGTTTTCGGGAAGCCGGTGAGTTGGTCGCGCGCATAGTCGTTCAGAAGTTCTTCAGGATGATTTCAATAACCTCGGGGGGCTTACCGGTGAAACGGAAGGCATTCCAAAACCCGCTTGGTTTCGGCCTCGGACACCAAGGTCCTCTGACGGAGGTGATGCCGCCGCTTGGCGCTCTTGCTGCTGAGAAGATGCCGCCGCCCCGCCTTCCAGCGGAGCACTTTGCCCTTGGCGGTCACCTTGAATCGCTTCGCCGCCGCTTTTCTCGTTTTCGTTGACATATCCGCGCCTCTTTCCTGCTCCGTCGCCCCTTTGCGCGAAGGCTTCGCACCCTAAATCCCAACCCGAGCCGCCGCAAGACGGAAATCAGGCTCCGGCGCTCGGGGAAAACCCGACGGCCTTTCCCGGGAACCGCGGCGCGCCGAGCGGGGGCGACCAAAATAAAAGTGGCGGGAGTGACGGGTCTCGAACCCGCAACCTCTGCCGTGACAGGGCAGCGCTCTAACCAATTGAGCTACACCCCCAAACGCGGGCGAGAATCTAGGAAACCCGGGGCGAAGCGTCAACCTCTTTCCAAAAAAATTTCGGAAAAGGGGCTTCCCTCTTCGAGGGAGCCCGCTTGGGGAAGGGTCGAAAGCCTACTTCCCGGCCTTCTTGGCTTCTCTGTCGATCTTCGCGCGAACCCTCTCCAGAAGCCGCTTCCCGGCCAGGATCCCATCCTCTTCTGAAAGCCGTTGCCCGACGTAACAAATCCCCACAAAGCCGTGATAGCGAGCGCGCACCACGATGCGCATCATCCGCTCGTAGTCGATCGAGCGCTCCTCGCCTTTCTCATCGAAATCCCGCATCGTGGCCCTTACCGCTTTTGTGTAAGGAGCCAACTCGCTCGCGCCGCGGTAGGGGTCATACTTCCTGCCTTTGGCGATGGTGAAGTTCCCCACATCCAGAGCGGCGCCGCAATTGGGCCGGCCCACCTTCCGAATCAAGGCCGCCATCCATTTGCCGTGAGAGGAAAGTCCCCCGTCATTGGCCACCGCAAGATTCAATCCGCACCGACCCACGCCTTCCGCCAGCGCTCTGAGAATGGCCGCCACGCGCGTGAGCTCCCGGCCGGGATCCTCAGCGCGAAGCGCCCCCAACTTGACCATGACCGAATGACAATGAAGCCGCTTCGCCACTTCAGCCCAACGGATCACCCGAGCCGCAGCCTTCCCGCGCTTCCCGGCGTGGGGATGGGTCAGATCCAGATCTTCGTCCACAGCCAAAACCAACAGCCGAACGCTGGAAGCCTTGGCCCGGCCCGCCAGCTCATCAAAGAAGCCCGGATCGTTGATGCGCTCGCTGAAAAATCGGGTCGAAAGCTCCAGCGCTTCCAGGCCGAAACGCTCCCGAACGACGCGGGGCAGGTCCAGATAGCGAACCTTTTTGCGGCTGAGGGCGCGCCGCAACGAAACGTCGCACAAGGAAACAAGATAGGGCAAACGCTTGCCCTCTTTCCAATACCCTCGCAACCCGGGCGGCGCCGTCAATCCCTCGGCGGCGCCGCCGAGCGCAAACGCTGTCTTGATGATAAACTCGCGGCGATTCACCGGCGGCTATTCGACGGAGGACTCTTCCCGCTTATTCGAGTCGCTCCCGTTCGTCTCGCGGAACGCGGCGGCGAACAGAACCATAATGACAAACGAGCCGACGGCCGGAATCAGCCAGATCGTCCGCCAGCGATGCATCGGGCGGCTCAACTCGCTCAAAGGCCGCGCCAGGATGCGGCCGGTAAACCGGTAGCCGCCGGGGCCTTTGGCCATCGCCTCCACCACGGCAAACGGCGGCTCCATGCCCTCAGCAAGCTTGGCGGGCGAAAACTCCCGGACTTCCGTTCCTTCCTTGGCCGGAGGCGCTTGGAGCAAGACGGACACGTGGTTGTCGTTCTTGAGATCCCGCGCCGCCCAGACCCGGTCGGGCAGATCCTCCTTGCTCAGCGCAAGAAAGAGCGTCTGCCCGAAGCGCTGCTCGCCGTTTTCGATCCATCGCGCGTAGTTGCCCACGCCCCAAGCATGGGGGTCGGCCACCGCCTCAAACTGCTTGGGCTCAACGCGCGGAAAACTAAAGGCGCCCACCACCCGGCCCGAAACCGTCGCCCCGACAAACATTCCCAAGCCCAAGGTGACCAAGGCGATGAAACCTTGCGCCTGACCCCGGATCTTCTCCGGGGCCTTCTTGTCCGTATAGATGTAAGCCGTGACAAAGAAGAAGTCATAGCAGACCCCGTGGAGGACAATGCCAAGATAGAGCAGGCCGACCAACGTGAGAGCGCCGACCACCTGGTCCGCGTGCATGCCGACGCCCACCACGGGGTTGGTCCCGCCGGCGAAGAGGATGTAGCGCGTTCCCCAAGCCAGCATGCCCAAGAGCAACATCTTCTTCACGCCCAGGCGCTTGAAGAAGAACGGCATGACCAGCAGGAAGAAAATCTCGGACATCTGGCCCATGGTCATCTTGGCCGGGATGTTCGAGATGGATAGCTGAGTGAGGTAGACGGGGACAAAGCTGAAGTAAAAAGTCAACGGAATGCAGAACAGGAACGCCCCT
>JAGHDA010000291.1 GCA_021160185.1 Verrucomicrobiota bacterium | reverse complement strand
GCGAACGGAACAGGGGTGCCCCTGCGCGCAGGGCCAGCTCCTTGAAGTACGGCTCCGGGCGCAGATTCCGGCAAAAGACGGCGCATGGGATTCGGAATTCGAACAGCCGGCGCGCTCTGGCCTCCCGCTCCGCAGGCGAGAGAGAATGCAGGTAATACACCTCGGCGCTCCCAAAGACCTGCACCCGCCGCCAGGCGAAGAACCGCACGCACCCTGCCAGAGCCAGGCCGGGGCGATTGACCGTGGGCTCGCGGATCACGCGGCGCAGATGCCGTTCGCCGTCGATCAGGGTCATCTGCAGCTCCTCGCGCGCCGCCTCGAAAAAATCGGCCACCGTGATTTGCTTGTTCGGCGGCATGGGCCTCCTCCAATCCGCGGACCCGGCTTTACAGGTTGAACTCCGGGCCCAGGTAAATGTCCCGCGCTTTCGGGTCGTTCACCAGAAAATCCGCGTCTCCCTCGCACACCACCTCGCCTTTGTGGATGAGGTAGGCTCGGTCCACCAGCTTAAGGGTCTCACGCACGTTGTGATCGGTAATCAGGATGCCCAGCCCGCGCTCCCGGAGACGGCGGAGGATCTTCTGCACCTCGTAAACCGCGATCGGGTCGATCCCGCTGAAGGGCTCGTCAAGCAGCATCAAAGAAGGACTGAGAATCAGGGCGCGGGTGATTTCCAGCCGGCGTTTCTCTCCGCCGCTGAGGGTGTAGGCCATATGCTTCGCGAGCCGATCCAGATCCAGCTCCTCCAGCAGGCAGCGAAGCCGCATCCGCCGCTCCTCGCGGCTCATTCGGCAGGTCTCCAGGATCGCAAGCAGGTTCTGCTCGACGGTCAGCTTCCGAAACACCGAAGGCTCCTGGGTCAAGTAGCCGATCCCCTTGCGGGCCCGCAGATGCATCGGCAGGCGGGTGACCGTCTCGCCCTTGAAAAAGACCTCGCCTTCCTCCGGCCGCGTGAGCCCCACCACCATGTTGAACGTAGTGGTCTTGCCCGCCCCGTTGGGGCCCAGAAGCCCGACAATTTCACCGGCTTGAACCTGGATATGCACCCGATTCACCACGCGCCGGCCTCGGTAGCTTTTGACCAACCCCTCGGCGCGAAGCAACGGAGACCCCTCCGCAGAAGCGCCGCGCGGTAGAGGCTCCGCCGCCGGCTTCGGCGCTGGAGGCGCGGAAACAACCGGCGCAGAGGACCGCGCGGCCCCCGAGCCGGCGCGCTTCTCAGGAACAGTCTTCGCAGGGCGGCGTTTTACTCTTTTCCTCGCGCCCATGGCATTTGCACAGTCAGATTCGTCAACGACCGCCCCCGCCAGGCCAGCCGAAACCGGCCCTCGCCCTGCACGCGGCCGGTGTCTCTCTCCCAGATCAATCGCCGCGCGCCCGCCAGGCGGCCGTCGGGAAACCATACCCACGGTTCGCCGTCCAGGACGAACCGCCCCGCCGCCGCGTCGTACGCGACCCGCTCAGCCAAAGCAAGAATTTCTCCCCGCATGACCTGCGTCCCCCCGGAACCGATCGCCTCCTTCAGCGCGCGGGTCTTCGGGGCAAAGCGGGCTTCCAGCCGCTCTCCAAGAAACCAGGTCGTGACCCACCCGCCCCCGGATTGAGGCTCCTCCTGCCGAGCGCGGACGCGGTCCCGGGCAACGATTCGTTCCAAGCCGCCTGTCTTGTCAAAAAACGCCTCCGCCCGCCCGCACGTCAGCTCCCGCGACCCCGCGTTTGCCGAAGCTCCCGCTTCATCCTGAATCCGCACATTCCCTTCGGCGCGAAGGCTTCGCAAGCGGCCTTCGTACCGCACGAAGAGCGAGTCCGCTTCCAACACGGTTCGAACCCGGCCCGCGATCAGATAACGCGCGCGCGCCGGCCCTTCGAAGCGCATGACATTCGCGGCATAGCTGAGCCTGCGGCTGCGTGTCTCCAGCCATTGCGGCGGAGATTTCTTTTTCCCAACGGCAGGCTTGCCTTCCTCCTTCGGCGGCAGAGCCCACACCGAACCGTCCACCCTCAGAAAGACCGGGCCTTCAGCGACAAAGGATTGCCCTTGAGGATCGAGGTGAAACGTCTCCGCCCGAAGCCGCCAACCGGGGCCTTGCCATTCGGGCGCGCCGCGGAGCGACAAGCCTTGCTCGGGAGTGTAGTCGGCCGCGCGGGCGACGGCCCGAATGCCGCGCCGAGGCAGGCGGATCGTTACGTTGGTCCGAGCCTGAAAAGCGCGCAACGGTCCGTTGGTAAGCGGCAGGAGGGCCCGGATCCACTCCGCCGCCGCTTCCACCGCCGAAGAAGCGGTCTCCTGGGACGGCGCGCCGGGCAACGGGCCGGGCTGAAGGCTGTCCGGCGCGGCGGGGAAGCGGATGCGCGCCGCGCCTGTGGCGAGCAGCTCCCGTTTCTCCGGAAGGATGAGAAACCGGTCCGCCGCGGCCTCGCGCGCCCCGTCGGCCCAATGCGCCCCGCCGGCAAACTCGATCCGTCTCGTCTCGCCCGCCAGATAGAGGGCGCGTTCGGCGCGGACTTCGCCGCCCACTTCGGCGTCCTGGACGCGCACCGCCTCCTCAGCCGCGATCCGCTCGAAATCGCCGCGCTCGTTCCGCGCGGCCCTCAACCGGCCGCAGCGCACTGTCCTGCGTTTGTCCCAGGCAAGGACTTCCCCCGAATACTCCACTTCGTTCCGGTCCAGCCTCGCCTCAAACCGGCGGCTTTGGATCCGCAAAGGCCCCTCGGGCGGAGGACGGCGCAAAAGGGTCCGCACCTCGTTGGAGATCACCAGCGCATTGTTCGTCTGCCGCCACAGAAAGCCCCGACCTTCCAGGGTGAGCCGGCCGTCGCCCGATTCGACCCGGAGCGGCTCGGCCGATTCGGCCGCGCGTCGGGCGGGATCGAAAACGCAATTGGTGGCGTAGACAATCAAGTTGGTGCGGCCCTGCGCGTCGAAGGTGAAAACCCGCGCGGATTGAAGCCGGATGCGCCCGTTCGGTTCGAGCTTGGCGCCCTCGCCGGCGAGCTCGGAGAGGAGGCGTTGGGGGTTGCGGGAGTCGTAAAAGGGCACGCGGAACCGGCCGCGAACGGCGGCCGCCGGCTTGGCGGAAGGCCTCGCGGCGGGGGCGGAAGCCAAGACGCTCCCCGCAGCCAAAACAACCGCCGCGGCAGCGGCAATCCGGTTCAGAACAACAAGCTCAGTCGGCATATTCGCGAATCACTGACGCCCATTTGCCCTGGGCGCGAAGGATCAACTCGGCCGCCTCCCGCACCGCGCCGCTCCCAGCCGGGGCGCGGGTCACGTAGTCAGCCAACTGCTTCGCCTCGGCCAACCCGTCCGGCGCCGTCACCGCCAGGCCGGCGCGGCGCAGAACGCCCAGATCCACAACGTCGTCGCCCATGTAGCAAAGATCGCGCCACTGAAGCTCCGTCCGCCTGAGAATCTCTTCTACCGCGTCCCTCTTCCGCTCCGGCTTCTGGATCAGGAAGTCCACCCCCAAATCGCGGGCCCGTTCGGCGGTGGCCTCGGAGGGGCGGTGCGAGATCCAGCCCACCGGAATCCCCTGGCGCTGAAGCAGCCGCAGGCCAAGCCCGTCGCGGACGTGGAAGCGCTTCAACTCGCGGCCCTCGCCCATGTAGATGCCGCCGTCGGTCAACACGCCGTCCACGTCGCAAAGGAACAGCTTGACCTCCTTGAACTTGGCAAGGATCGGCGGAGGAATCTCCTCAAGGGCCGCCGCGTTCGCTCCGGCGACATCGATCTCCTTCCAGGCCTGCTCGGGGGCGGCCTCCGGCGGACAAGCAGGTTTGTTGTTCATCCGTAAACTGCTTTCTGCACGCGCATGCAACTTTTCACCAAGGCGGGCATTCGGGCCAGAGGGATCATGTTCGGCCCGTCGCTCAAAGCGCGATCGGGGTCCGGATGGGTCTCGACGAAGAGCCCGTCCGCCCCCGCGGCCATGGCGGCGCGGGCAAGGATCGGAGCGAACTGGCGCTGGCCGCCAGAGGTCTCTCCCCCCGCGCCTGGAAGCTGAACCGAGTGGGTGGCGTCGAAAACCACCGGCGCGCCCAGGGCCTGCATGATGGGAATGGCCCGCATGTCCGCCACCAGGTTATGGTAGCCGAAAGCCGCGCCTCGTTCGGTAAGGATCACCCGCCGCGCCCCGTTGGCCCTGGCCTTTTCGAGAATGTGCCGGGCGTCCTCCGGCGCGAGGAACTGCCCCTTTTTCACATTGAGAATGCGCCCGGTTCGAGCCGCCGCCGCGATCAGGTCGGTCTGCCGGCAAAGAAACGCGGGGATCTGGAGAATGTCCGCCACCCTGCCGGCCCGCTCGGCCTCTTCCGAAGAATGCACGTCGGTAAGAACCGGCGCGCCCACGCTCTCGCGCACGCGGGCGAGGATCTTGAGCCCTTTCTCCAGACCGGGGCCGCGAAAGGAACGGATGGAGGAGCGGTTGGCCTTGTCATAACTGGCCTTGAAGACAAAAGCGAAGCCAAGCCGGCGCGCCAGCCTGCTCAGCCGCCGGGCTGTTTCCAGACACAGCTCCTCGCTTTCGATCACGCACGGCCCGGCGATGAGAAAAAAAACTTTCCTGTTGCGGAGACGCCGCCAAATTTCACTTTGAGAAACCTTCATCGCCGAAACCACGCTTTCAGATCGCCGTGTTGTGGGGAATCACCGCGTTTTTGGGGAGGATCAGAATGCCGTCGCGAATGTAGTAGAGCTCATGGTCAAAATTCTCCGGCTTGCCCTCGGGAGAGAGGATGCAATTGTCCCCGATCCGCGCGTTTTTGTCGACGATGGCGTTCTCGACTCGGCAATTGCGGCCCACCCCGATGGGCGGCCTGCCAGCCTGGGCGTTTTTCTCGATCGACTCCCGGCTTTCGTAATAGTCCGCCCCCATCACCACGCAGCGATGGATCCGGGCGCCTTCGCGCGCCACGGTGCGCAGGCCGATCACCGAATAGGCCACGGCGCAGCGATTGAGGATGCACCCGTCGGCGATGACGGCGTGATCAATGGCGGCGCTGTTGACTTTCGAAGCGGGCAAGGCCCGAGGACGGCTGTAGATCGGAGCCGCCATGTCGAAGAAGTTGAACCGGGGCAGGTCGGCGGTCAGGTCGAGATTCGCCTTGAAAAAGGAGCGGATGGTCCCGATGTCCTCCCAATAACCCTTGAACGCATAGGCGAAGACGCGTTTGCGCTCGATGGCCATCGGAATGATATGCTTGCCGAAATCGGTATAGTCATTGTCCAGAAGCTCTTCCAGGGCCGACCGGTTGAACAGGTAGATGCCCATCGAAGCCAGATACCACTCCTGATCTTCAGGCAGCTCCAGACGCCGCAGCGACTCGGGGTCCAGACGCAGCGAGTCCAGCAATTCCGGCTCCCGGGGTTTTTCCTCAAAACGGACGATCCGCATCCCCGGATCGACCTGCATCACGCCGAAGGAAGGAGCCTCCGCCCGGCCGACCAGGGTGGTGGACACCGAAACCTCGGCGCCGCTGGCCACGTGATGAAGGAGCAGATCCCGGTAGTCCATGCGATAGAGCTGGTCGCCGCTGAGAATCAGAACGTAGTCGAAATCAAGGGCGCGGAGGTGGGAAAGATTCTTTCGCACCGCGTCGGCTGTGCCTTCGTACCACGAAGAACTGGTGGGCGTCTGCTCGGCGGCCATGATCTCCACGAAACCGCGGCTGAACCGGTCGAACCGATAGGACTGACGGACATGCCGGTGGAGGGAGGCGGAGTTGAACTGGGTCAGGAGGAAGATGCGTCGGATGCTCGAGTTGATGCAGTTGGAAATGGGAATATCCACCAACCGATACTTGCCGGCGAGCGGGACGGCCGGCTTGGATCGCTCCGCGGTCAGGGGGAAAAGGCGCGTCCCGCGCCCGCCGCCCATAATCACGGCCAGCACGCCAGACGCATCAATGGCTCCCAGCGAACTCACGGCATTCCTTCCTTGAACTCGGCCTGGCCCCTTTTATAGTCGCCTCCGATTTGCTCCGGCAAGCGTCATTCGCGTCCGGATCGAAGCGCGAAGCAAAACCGAACGCCCGCGGCGGCGCCCGAGGCGCGGTCCGCAGCGGGGACATTTCCGAAAACGTTTCGTCCCCGCCTTTGCAAGGCCGCCTTGTGAAAGCGCCGCGCGGCAAGTCGTGAAACCCTAGAAACATCAGTCGTTGTGGAACTGCCCATGGACAAGGAGCCCTATCGCATCGGCGTCATCGGCGGGACCGGCCTCTATGAAATCGAAGGTCTGCGGAACACGCGGTGGGTTCGTCTTTCCACCCCGTTCGGCGAACCCTCGGATGAAATCCTGCTCGGCGAGTTCGCCGATCGGCCCCTCGCCTTTCTGCCGCGCCACGGCCGCGGCCACCGCATCCTTCCCAGCGAACTGAACCACCGCGCCAACATTTACGCCCTCCGCTCCCTCAATGTGCGATGGATTCTCAGCGTCAGCGCCGTCGGTTCCCTCCAGGAGCGCTGCCGGCCATGCGACGTGGTGCTCCCCGACCAGTTCGTAGACCGCGCCAAAAAGAGCGCCGAGCACACCTTCTTCGGCCGCGGCATCGTGGCCCATATCGCCTGGGCGCATCCGGTGTGCGAAGAACTGCGGGCCCTGCTCTACGACGTCTGCTCCCGCCTCGGCTGCCGGGTTCACTCCGGAGGCGCTTACGTAAACATCGAGGGGCCGGCCTTCAGCTCCCGCGCCGAGTCCCTGACCTATCACAACCTCGGCTACGACGTGGTGGGAATGACCAACCTGGGCGAGGCCAAATGCGCCCGCGAGGCGGAAATCGCCTACGCCACGATCGCCATGGTCACCGACTACGACTCCTGGAAGGAAGAGGAGGCCCACGTCACCGTGGAGATGGTCCTCGAATACCTTCGCCGCAACGCCGACCTAGCCAAGCGCATCATTCGGGAAACCGTTCCGCGCATCCCCGCCGCCCCAGGTTGCTCTTGCCACCGGGCGCTCCAAAACACCATCCTCACCCCCCCCAACCTGTGGCCCGAGGAAACCGTCCGCCGCCTACGCCCCCTTCTCGAGCCCTACCACAAAAAATAGCCGCCTAAGCGCCGGCAGGCATCACCTGCGTTGCCCAGAATCCAGGGAAGTTCGAGAACCGAAAGTCGCCTGCGGGCGGCCTTCTTTTCGCTGGGCCGTTTTTTCGCCTCCTTCCCGACTGGAGGAACTCCGTTTTGACTACGCCTCCGCTCCGTTCCACCAGCTTGCTTTTTCCCCGCTCTTTCTCGTTTAGGAGGAAGGTTAGCAATACAGGAAGCGGAATCTCTCTTCCGCCGATGGATTGAGGCGGAGGCGGCCGCGCGCCGCCCAGCGCTCCAGCCTCAGGACGAACGGCGCAGAAGGACGATCGCGCCGCTGGTTTCAGGAGTTCAGCCGAGAACGGCCGCGCGGCGGAGTCCCGGCTCAGGGACACGATCGCGGCGACGGCGGGACGGATCGGCCTTCGAAGAGCGTTGAGCGTTCGGGAGGCAAGTGGAGCCAGTGGCCGGATTCGAACCGGCGACCTACGGTTTACGAAACCGTTGCTCTACCGCTGAGCTACACTGGCTCGCCGCAGCGGGGGCCAACGTAACCAAGCCCCTCTTCCCGCGCAAGAGATTTTGCGCTTCCAGACCCGCGCAGAGGCGAACGCCCCTCGAACCTGCGGCCTCCGGGATTACCCGGCTTCGCGCATCCACTCGGCGGCCTGGGCGGCGTGGTAGGTGATGATGAGGTCCGCCCCGGCGCGACGGATGGCCAGGAGCGTTTCCAGGACGACGGCCTTTTCGTCCAGCCACCCGGCCGAGGCGGCGGCCTTGATCATGGCGTATTCCCCGCTGACGGCGTAGGCGGCGGTCGGACGGCGGAAAGTCGCCTTGACGCGTTGGAGAACGTCCAGGTAAGCGAGGGCCGGCTTGACCATGACGATCTCGGCGCCTTCTTGGATGTCCGCCGCCACCTCGCGGAGGGCCTCCTCGGCGTTGGGCGGATCCATCTGGTAGCTGCGGCGGTCGCCGAATTGGGGAGCGGAGTCGGCCGCGTCCCGGAAAGGCCCGTAGAAAGCGGAGGCGTACTTGGCGGCGTAAGACATGATGGGGATGTGGCTAAATCCCTTTTCGTCGAGCGCGGCGCGGATGCGGCCCACGCGGCCGTCCATCATGTCGCTGGGGGCCACGATGTCCGCCCCGGCTTCGGCGTGGCTGAGGGCGGTCTTGGCAAGCAGATCGAGCGAGGCGTCGTTGTCCACGAAGGCCTCCCCGCCCCTGCGCCGGACGACGCCGCAATGGCCGTGGCTCATGTATTCGCAGAGGCAGACGTCGGTAATAAGGAGCAGGTCCGGGAGGCGGCGTTTGAGTTCGCGCACGGCGCGCTGGACGATTCCGCGGGGCGCGTAAGCCTCCTTGGCCGCCGGATCCTTGCGCGGCGGGACGCCGAAGAGCAAGGCGGCGCGGACGCCTTTGGCGCAAGCCGCTTCGGCCTCGCGGAGCAGCTCGTCGATTGAAAGCCGAAAAACCCCCGGCATCGAGGGGACCGGATCTCGCCGCTTGCGGCCGGGTTGGACGAAGAAGGGCAGAATCAAGCAGTCGGGATGCAAGCGGGTTTCGGCGACGAGCCGGCGCAGCGTTTCGGTGCGCCTCAAGCGGCGCGGGCGGCTGACGGGAAACGGCGCGATCCATGGCGCGTTCATAGCGGGCGCATTGTAGCACAAGCCGCGGCCGACAGAGAAGCCGCGCAGGCCGTTCCCGGAAACGGGAAGTCGCCGCCCGCCTTCCCTGCCTCAGCTTTTGCAGGGGGCTTCAGGTGGACGGTAAATGGGCTTGGACACGATCTCCGCGGGCGCGGCCCGGTCGCGGATGCGGACGCCGACGCGCTCGCCCAGGCGGGCGCAGTCGCTTCGCACATAGCCCATCCCGATCCCTATCTTGAGGGAGGGGCTGAAAACGCCGCTGGTAACCTTGCCGAGGGTCTCGTCCGGCCGGTCAACCCGGCAGATGGGACATCCGGAGCGAGGCGGAGGTCCCTTCTCGAGCATTTTGAACGCGATCGCTTTGCGGGAAACCCCCGCGGCGCGCTGGCGCTCAAGAACTTCCCGGCCCACAAAGGGTCCCTTGTCGAAGGCGACGAAGTATTTGAGGCCCGCTTCAAGAGGCGTGGTCTCTTCATCCAGTTCGTGGCCGTAAAGGGGATACCCCATCTCCGCGCGCAAGGTGTCCCGCGCGCCCAGGCCGGCCGGCTTGAGACCAAACGGCCGCCCCGCATCGAGAAGCCGACGCCAAAGCGCTTCGGCCAACGGCGGCCGCATGAGCAGCTCGAAGCCGTCTTCCCCGGTATATCCGGTGCACGAAACGCCCAGGGGTTCGCCTTCCAGGACAAAGCCGGCCCACTGATTTTTGCGAAGCTGAACGACCTCGGTGACGAGGGCCCCGCCGATTGAGCCGCCGGGGAGGACCTTGGCGAGAATCTCGCGGGACCGCGGGCCCTGGAGGGCGAACGCGGCAAAGTCGGCCGATTCGTTTCGAAGCCGGAAGCCGTCCATCGCGGGACAGCGGTCCACCAGCGTTTCAAGCCATTCCCAATCCGCGTCGATCCGGGCGGCGTTGACCACCAGCAAAAACTCCTGAGGCCGCACGCGGAAGACGTAGAGGTCGTCCACTACCCCTCCGCGCTCGTTGCAGAGGAGAGTGTACTGGCCCTGCCCCACAGCCAGGCGACGAACGTCGTTGGTGAGGCAGTAGTTGAGAAAGTCCGCCGCCCCCGCGCCGCTGACGACGAATTCACCCATGTGGCTGATGTCGAACAACCCGGCCGCCTGGCGCGTGGCCAGATGCTCTTCGACGATCGAGTTGTAAAGGAGCGGCATCATCCAGCCGCCGAATTCGACCATCTTCGCGCCGAGTTGCTTGTGAACTTCGTTAAGAGGAACAAGTTGGCTCATCAGAATGGGCAAATAATTTATGGCTCAATAAATTAGGGCATCTCTGATTTGGAACGCGCCTCGGATTCCGATTGGCAACTGCGGGTCCGCATAAAGCCAAGCCTACCTCTTCGCGGCCCGAATGCAACGCATTTCTTGAAGAGGAACGCTTCGCCAGCCGCGCCGACTCAGCTCAGGATTTCGTAGCGCCCGCCGGGGTAGACGCCGGGGCCGACTGATCGAACCTGCTCGGCAGGATTCACGAAGCGGACCTCTTTGCCCTCGCAAACGAGAGGCGTGCGAAAGATCAACGGGCCTTCCGCGACAAAACGGTCGCAGCGCCGAAGCGAAGGAGAGCCCTCGGGGAAGAAGGCTTCGAATTGCCCTAAAATCTTATAGTGCTTGGAATCCAGGTTCACCTGGGGCGGCCGTCCGCTCCGATCCGGCGCAAGGATTAGATGGTAGTCATGAGTCAGCTCATAGGCATCCGAGCGCACGGCAAGCAGATCGGCGGTGGTCTTAACGGGGGCAAAGCGCGTCCGGGGAACCACGAGAGCCTCAGCCCGATCAAACAGCTCGATGGCCGCGCCCATAGCCGTCTCAAGCTGGTAAACTTTCGGGGAGTCCGGCCGGGTGGGATCCACCGGCTTGGCGTTGACGATGAGGGGCAAGGCGAGCGCGCCTCCATGGCGTTCGAGCAATTCCTTAAGCCTGTCCAGCCGGATCCAGAGGTTGTTCGTGTTGAAGTAACGGTGCCTTTGAATGTCCTGGAAGGCGGCGCTCTCCTCCTCGGGACATTGAGCGGATTCACGCAGGACAAAGCGGCCGGTTCCTTTCCGCCGGGCAAGGTGGCCTCCTTTCCGATCGACAGAGGTCCGCTGAGCCACCTCCATCAGGAAATCGATCCCTCTGGCGGCCATGCGCCCAAGGATCCGGGAATCCACCCCCGCGCCGAGGTTGTCCACGTTGGAGACAAAAGCGTAAAGGACGCCGCGATTCAGGAGTCGATCCAGGAAACCGCTGCCGAGCAGAGCCGGGTAGAAATCGCCATGGCCGGGCGGGCACCATTCCAGCTCTGGGTTCTCCGGCCATTCGATCGGCTCCAGGGTGTCGGCCTGCAGCTTGGGAACCTGGTTCTGGACAAAATCCAGATCGTCCGGCGCGCCCAGCTCGGGGTATTTGGCCAAGAGCCTGAGCGAGGCCGTGCGGGTCCGGTAGCTGTTCATCAGGTAGAAGCCCGGAACGGGCTTGCCGGTGTGGCGGCGGAGGTGGAGCGTTTGCAGGGCGACAAGGTCCAGGAAAGTATAGTTTTCCCGAACGGGGATGAGCGATTTGGGACGGTCGAGCCCCATGCTGGCGCCCAGACCGCCGTTGAGCTTGATGATGACCAGTTGCTCTAGGAGATCTTCCGCGGCCGGGGTTTCTTCGATCGCCTCCAGCCGAGGGAGCGCCTCGACCGGATCGATGTCCGCTTCGCGGATGAGACCGCGATCCCCTTGGAGGAGCCGCCGGAAATTGGTCAGGAACATGTCGATCGCCGGCTGGGGCAATCCGGCGTCCTGCATCTTGGCGACAATTTGGGTTTCGGCGTCGGCCATGCCTTGACTTTTCCCACATTGGCTCGAGCTTGACAAGCCTCTGAGGCCCGCGGGGCAAGATCGGGCAGAGCCGGTTCAAGAGCGAAGCTCGCCGAAGGGCGGAGAGCTACATCATCTTGTCGAGAGTGAGGAGGAACTCGACGTTGCTCTTGGTCTCCTTGAGCTTCTTCAGGAGCATCTCCATCGCCTCGACCGGCGGCACTCCGGTGAGCGCCCGGCGCAAGAGCGCCACGCGGCGGTATTCGTCCGGATGGTAGAGCAGCTCCTCTTTGCGGGTGCCGGATTTTTCGATGTTGATCGAGGGAAAGACGCGGCGGTCGACCAGGGCGCGATCCAGGTGGACCTCCATATTGCCGGTGCCTTTGAACTCCTCGAAGATCACCTCGTCCATCCGGCTGCCGGTGTCGATCAGCGCGGTGGCCATGATGGTAAGCGAGCCGCCCTCCTCGATGTTGCGGGCGGCGCCGAAGAAGCGTTTGGGCTTGTGCAGAGCATTGGCGTCCACGCCGCCGGAAAGGATTTTGCCCGAATGGGGCTGGACGGTGTTGTAGGCGCGGGCCAATCGGGTGATGGAGTCGAGCAGGATCACCACGTCCTTTTTATGCTCGACCATGCGCTTGGCTTTTTCGCTGACCATTTCGGCCACTTGCACGTGTCGCTCGGGCGGCTCATCGAACGTGGAGCTGACCACCTCGGCGCCTTCGCAGGTGCGCTCCATGTCGGTCACCTCCTCGGGCCGCTCGTCGATCAGGAGGATGATCAAGTGACACTCGGGATTGTTCTTGAGCATCGAGTTAGCAAGCTTCTGGAGCAGGATTGTCTTGCCGGTCCGCGGCGGCGCGACGATCAATCCCCGCGTGCCCTTGCCGATGGGGCAGACCAGGTCCAGCACCCGCATGGACAACTCTTTCGAATCGGTCTCGAGAATGAAGCGCTCTTCGGGAAAGAGCGGGGTAAGGTTGTCGAAATGCGTCTTCTCCTTGGCCTTCTCCGGATCCTCGCCGTCCACGGCCTCGATCTTGAGGAGAGCGAAGTATTTTTCCTTCTCCTTGGGCGGGCGGATCCGACCGGCCACGATGTCGCCGGTTTGAAGGTTGAACCGACGAATCTGAGAAGGAGAGACGTACACATCTTCCGGGCAGGGAAGGTAGTTGAAG
>JAGHDA010000192.1 GCA_021160185.1 Verrucomicrobiota bacterium | reverse complement strand
ATTTCGGTCTCATGCCATTTGAGTCGATGGGCGTCCCGCCTCGCCCCGGCCTGCGGTCGAGGGCTAGCGTTCCTCCCATTCCACAAGCTCCCCGGCGCTGAGGTTCCAGAACGTTCCGGAGCCGGTCGCAAGGCGCTCGGCGGCGCGAATCAGGTAGACGGCCCGGCCGCTCTGCGGGGGAGCGGGATCGACGAACTCCGCCGCGTTGAGGCCCTCAGGCGTGAGCAGCTTGAACTCTCCGTCCAAGCCTTCCTCGGAGCGATAAACAAAATGACGCGCCCCGGGGGCGGGGGAGGGTCGCCAGCGGAGCTTCACCCCGCCGCCTTCCCGCCGCGCCTCTCCCCCGGACGGCGGCGGAGTCGTGTAAAAGCGCAGCGTGGGATCGCCGAGGAGGAACACCGTCCGAACGCTGGCGCGCCCGCGGGCGGTGTCGATGAACGCCCGGCCGATCGGCTCGCCGGCCGCAGGGCCTTTGTAGCGCCACAACTTGGTTCGGGTCCAGGAGACTGCCAGTCCAGCCCGAGGCTGAGCCAACACGGCGCGCAGGAAGTTGTTCGGACTGTCCCACGAACCGAAATAGGAGCCCTTGAGCAGATAGAACGCAGCCCGCGCGGGCGGCTCCTGTCGGGAAAGCGAGGCCGTGTTGCAAGGGCGGAGCCCGAGCATCCGCCGAATCGAGGGGCTGTTGTGAAGCGCAGAGGAGCCGCCGTAGCCGCCGCACATGGCCCAGAGGAAACTCCCTTCAGGGCCGGAGTAAAAGGCTTCCCCCTCCGCGCAGGAGACCTCCGGGTCGCCGAACGCGCGGGAGGCCAACGCGAGGGCGTTGGCGTAAATCGCCCGGCCTTCCAAATGCCACGGCCCGCCGAAAAAGGCGCCTGCCAGCACTCGGGGCTCGAAACGGAGCAGGCCGGTCCGGTACTCGTGGTTTTTCCGAAAGTATCGGCGGAGCAGACCGAGCTCGTCGCCCGGCTGAAGCGCTTTCATGTTGGCGAAATCAATTCGGCCTACGGCGGTTTCCACTCCGGCCGCGTCCGGCGATCGGGGGGAAAGATCGGAGAAGAAGTTCAGGTCGAACTTGCCGTCGCCGGGGACATTGCGGCGGAGCGCGGAGCGGCTCCTGCGGGCGGTGTTCACCGTCCGATCCGGCCATTCGCCGTCCAGGTCGCCGTAGTAGCTGTCCGCAGGCCAGGCGCCGATTTGCCCCGGATGACCGTCTTCGCTCCACGAGCCGGAGTAGGGCGTGACGACATGGCCCACAAGGATGACCGCGGCTAACGGCGCGGGGGCTTCGCGGGCGGCCCGGAGAATGCGGCTTTTGACCGCGGCCACGTCGCGGATGTAGGCGCGGTTGATCGGCCCGCGCCGCCAGGCGTCGTCATCCTGGCGGGGAGCTTCATCGAGGATCACCCGCCAGCCCTCGGCCACAAGATCGCGGTGGAACTGAACCAGTTGATCCCCCAGCCGCCGGATCAGCGTGCGGTCAACTAGAATAAGCGCGGAACGCGGCTTGTTCGCAGGAGCCGCGTCAATGCAGGCGCGGATGCGGCGGCCGCCGGTCTCGTATTCGTAGCAGTTGCCGGGGCGAAGCCGCGGATCGCGATCCAAGTAGACTCCCGCGTTTTCCTGGGGAGGCAAAGCCGTCCATTCCGAGCTCCCTGCGGCCCGGCGCCGCACGCGAAGCGGCCGGCCGGTGTAGTCGTAGGCGTCCAGGCTCACTGCCGGCGGCGACGCGGCGGCCGAAGCGCTTAAAGCCCACATGCGCGCCGCGGCCAAGGATCGCAGGGGCGAGACCGGCGCGTCGAACGCGGCTATCTCCACGATCCAACCTTCGGCGGGATCGGCGCCGTCGAGGCCGGAGCCCGCCGCCAGCCGCAGGCGAGCGGCGCTCACTCGCGCGCTTCCCAGTCCCTTGCCCGAGCTGCGGCGCAGCCGCAGATCCCGCTGCAAAGAGCCGTCTACGATTACCTCCACGCTCTGGGGACAAAAGTTGACGATGATTTCCTTCGCGGCCCAAGGCGCGCCGCCGGGCCGGGCCATCCGGCCGAGGCCCGCGGTCGGCCAGATCACGCGGCAGAGAAAATTAGTGGCCGTCTTGCCGGAGCCGTCCCGGCTCACAAGAGCCAGGAATTTCCCCGAAGGATCCAATCGGAGAGAGAGCCGATCGACAAACCGTCCCGCCTCCGCCTCTTCGCCCAGCTCAAACAGCCGCGCCCAATGTCCCGGGCCGCGGCTCATCGCTCCGCCCATGGGCGAAATGCCCGTCGCCTTCCAGCCTGGTCGGAAGACAATCCGCACCGCCCCCGAGGGGAAGGAAAGCCGGGTCTTGCCGTCCTGGCCGACGCCGGAAATCCGAAACGGCTTTGCCGCGCGCGCGCCGAAACAGGCCAGCCCCCGAGCGGCGCCCGCCGGCGCGCCGGCGAGGGCCGAACCCTCCGCGGGGAGGGGCTTCCGATCGAACCGGAGGCGAACCAATTCCTTGGCTGCGGAGGCCGCCGCGGCGCGAAGAGGCAGCCAACCGCCTGCCGCGGCAAGCGCCCAAGCGATCAGCGTGAGAAAGCCCCGTTTTGCGCGGGCTCTTCGGCGCAATCGGGACAAGCCGACAGAAGACATCGCGTTCATCTTTTCACCCCGAAGCTGCCTCCTCCGCCCGCGCCGCACAAGCCCAATCCTCCCGGCGAATCCGCCGTTCTCGGAAACCGGTCCAAGCAGTATGCGGGGGATCGGGCAAAACGTCAGAAGAGGAAGCCCCGGGTGGAGCGAGAGCGCTGGTTTCAACAGGAGCTTTCGGGACGAGCGGCTGAACGTGCGTGTGTTCGGGATTTTCTGGTTAAGGCAATCAATCGAGTTGCATTTTCGGGAGCGAACCGGCAGCTTCGAGGCCAGCAACTTACATGAAAAGCACAGCAAAGAATTCAAGCGTTCTGTCGAAGCTGACGTTGCTCGGATTGATCCTGGTCGTGTTGAACTACGCCGGATCGTCCGCGGCGGCGCCCGCCGCCGAACCCCCTCCGAATGCGCCCGCCGCGGTGTCGTGGGATGCCGGGCGCGGCGTTTTGAGTGTTCGTTACCACGGCGGTGTCATCCTGGATGCCCAGGTTGTGGCGACAGGCGACCGCGAACAGATCGGCGGCGTTGGGATCAAGATGGAGCCGAAGATCGCCGCCGGCGACCGGGTCGAGCAACGGCTTCGGTTCACCCTGGCCGAGCCCCGGGACGGCGTGCAACTGGCGCTGCGCGGCACGGTGACCGCCAGCGGGGAAGCGTTTCCCGCCGAGACGCTTTCTCAAGCGCAACAGCGGTTTGCGTATGTGCGCAACAGCGTTGGGCTCAGCCGCAACTTGCGCAACAACGCCGTGTATGATCGCCGCTGGGACTGGGCGCTGGAGGGGCCGGGCGACGGGGCGACGCGCATTCAGCCGCGGACCGACGCCGGCGGGCGGCGCACGTTCGCCTTCGAAAGCAAGGGCAAAAGCATTGAACTCATCTTCCGACCCCGCTTTTACCAGAAGCATCTGGGCTTCGCATATTTCGAGCCCTGGACTTATCGGATTTGGAAGGGCTCGTTGACCGGCTACTGCACCTGGTGGGCCTATCGCCACAGCTTCACGCAGCGGACACTGGACGCGATGCTGGCGTTGTTCGTCGCAAAGCGTCTGCCCGACTTCGGCTATGTCTACATGCAGTTTGACGACACTTACCAGCAGGGCAACGGCAGTTGCCCCGAGAACTGGCTGAATTGGAACCCGAAGAAATTCCCAGGCGGCTGGCAATATGCCATCAAGGCCATCCGGGCCGCCGGGATGAAACCCGGCATTTGGGTGCACCGTGTCCATCGTCCCAGCGATCCGCACGTCAAGGATATCGCGGCCGCGCATCCCGACTGGTTCGTGAGAAAATCCGACGGCTCCTTGGTCATGCGCAGCGGGTTCTACATGCTGGACACCACCAACGAAGAGGCGGTCGAGAACATGATTCGCAAGCTCTATCGCGGGCTCAAAGCCCAGGGTTGGGAGTACGTCAAGATTGACGGCGCAGGCGATCTGCTGCGCGCCTACCAGAGCAAGGAGTGCGCCGACTTTTTCAGGACCCATGCCACCACGCCGGAGCAGTCGTTGCGCGTGTGGGACACCGTCGCCCGCGAGGAGTTGGGGCGCGATGTTTACCTCCTTGCTTGTCATTCGGTGGCCAACGCCAAGCCCCTCATCGGCCTGGTGGACGGCGCCCGCTTGAGCAACGACGGCTTCCAGCCGCGCACGCTGGCGCAGTACAACTTCCTGGAAGGCGTGGTCTGGCGGAACGACCCGGATCATTGCGATGTGCTGGGCGAGTGGCTCATGGACGCGGACGCGCAGATGCCGGTGTTCGGCCTTGACGCGCCTGTGCCCGCCCGCTCGATCATCCGGCCCGCCGTCTGCGCCATGGCCGGCAGCGCGCTCATGGTCAGCGACAAGCTCGAGGTCTATCAGGACGACCGCAACCTCGAGGGCATGAAACGCAGCGCGCCCGTGCTCTTCACCGCGCCCGGCCAGCTTTACAGTTGTGGCCGGCGCGCCATGGAATGGTGGCTGCAGGAGATCGATCGGCCGTTCGATCATTGGTCCGTGCTGGCCCGGATTCAGTGGGGCGTGAAACGGGAGAAGGAATGGGTGTTCGACAACCAGGGCCGGCCTGCGCAGGAAATCAAGTTCGCCGACCTTGGCCTGCCCGACGACCGCGAATACTTGGTTTTCGAGTTTTGGGACCAGCAGTTCCTCGGCAAATTCACAGGCTCGTTTGTCGCGCCGGCGATGGATGAGAACAACGGCATGGACGTGTTTGCCATTCGCGAGGCGCGTCCGCATCCGTGGGTGATCTCGACCACGCGGCACCTGTCACAGGGCGGGGTGAGCCTGCGGGACGAGCGGTGGGAAGCCCGCCGCAACGCCCTTGCCGGCCGGAGCGCCGTGGTGGCGGGCGATCCGTATGGACTGACGGTCTATCTTCCCTCGGGCTACCGCGTGGTCGGCGCAACCGTGGACGGGGACAAGGCGGCGGTGACCGTCCAGGACCGGATCGCGACCGTGCGGCTGGTCCCGTCGGCCACGAAAACCGCGGATTGGGAAATCCGGTTTGCGAAACTCCAGTAGCGTCGGACGAGGGTCCGCTCCAAGGCGTCTGAAGGGACCTCTCGAGCGACGCGGGGCATTCCATCGGCTTTTTGGCGTGAGAACCGGCGGCCTTCTGCGATGGGCGGCGCGCCCCGGCTTGGTTTCCGCGCTTGCGTGTCTGGCCGCGGCGGCAACGTTCGCCCGGCTCCAACTGCCGATGGGCAACGCGCCCGAGCCGGTAACGTTTCCGCATTTTCCCGGATGCCAGCGCGCATTCGCATTTCGCGGCTGGAATCTGGT
>JAGHDA010000402.1 GCA_021160185.1 Verrucomicrobiota bacterium | reverse complement strand
CTGAACCAGATTGTCGATCTTGGTCCCCGCCCCCACCACGGTGGGGCCCATAGCGCCTCGATCGATGGTGACATTGGCCCCGATCTCCACGTCGTCGCCGATCTCGACCCAACCTACCTGGGGGATTTTCACATGCGCGCCCTCATGAAACACGTAGCCATAGCCGTCAGCCCCGATCACCGCCCCCGCATGGATGCGGACCCGATTGCCCAAGCGCGTGCGAGGGTAAAGGACTACGCGGGGGAAAAGCCGGCAGGCTTCGCCCAGGCGGCATTCGGCCCCGACGTGAACGCCTCCTTCGAGCGCGCAGCGCGGGCCGATTCGCGCGCCGCGGCCCACCACGCAATGAGGTCCGATATAGGCGGTGGGATCGATAACCGCGTCGGGCTCGATCACCGCGCTCGGATGCACGCCCGGGGGGAATTCCGGCTCGGGGTAGAAAAGGGCGAGCGTCCGCGCCATGGCCACACGCACCGGCGAGACCACGATGAGCGTCTTCGGGGAGGCGTAGCGGCGACCCACAAGCACCGCCGCCGCCCGGCCGGCTTCGGCCAGCCGAAGGTATTTCTCGTTTTCGGCGAACGTCACGTCGCCCGGCCCAGCGGCGTCCGCAGGCGCCGCGCCGGTCAAGACCGCCTCGCCGTCGCCCGCCACTTCGCCCCCAAGGCGTCGGGCCAGCTCAGCGGCGGTGATTTGGATTTGAGGGTTGTCGGAGGCCACAGGCTGTTTGGGTGAAGCGGGTTGGGAGATTCAGGCGCGCTCGCTCTGGATGCGGTTTTGGGCGTCCAGGACAATCACGCGCGGTTTCCACGAGCGCGCCTGGGCCTCGTCCGCCCAGGTGAAACTCATCACAATGAGGATGTCGCCGGGAGCGCCCAGCCGGGCTACGGCGCCGTTGAGGGCGATTTCACCCGAACCCGGCTCGCCGGGGATGATATAGGTTTCGAACCGGGCTCCGTTGGAGAGGTTGCCGCAGAGCACGTGTTCATAAGGGTACATCCCCGCCCGCTCCAGAAGATCGGTCGGCACCGTCAGGCTGCCCTCGTAATTGAGGTTCGCCGCTGTGACTCTGGCGCGGTGGATCTTTGATTTCAGAACCTTGACTTGCATCGCTGTCGTTGCGCCCGCTTGGGGACACTACCTGCGCCGCGGCTTTCCCGCAAGGTCAAGAATCGTTCCGGAGGCAATGGCAGAGTCGGGGTTTGCGTCCTCCCCAAAGGCGGCGCGAGGGGAGCCGATTGGGCTTGTCTCGCAGGGACTGTTGGGGCATCACCGCCCTCATGGAACTGAAAGGCAAGGTCGCCATCGTCACCGGGGGCGGCACGGGCATCGGGCGGGCTGTCGCTTTGGAGCTGGCCCGAGCCGGCTGCCGTGTCTGCATCGCCGGAAGAAGGGAAGAGGTTCTGCGGCAAACGGCTTCCGAGGCAAGTCCTCCGCTTGCCTGGCAGGCGTGCGACGTGGCCGACTGCTCCCAGGCTGAGGCGTTGGTGGAAAAGGTCTGCGCCGAGTTGGGCGCGCCGGCCATCCTCGTCAACAGCGCCGGTGTGAACACCGCGCGCCGAGCCTTGGCAGACATGGATCCGGAGGACTTCGAACGCTTGATGCGGATCAACGCCGCGGGTTCCTTCTACTGCATTCGGGCGGTTGTGCCGCACATGAAGGAAATGGGCGGCGGGTTGATTGTGAATATCGTGTCCATAGCGGGCAAACGCGCGCTTCCCATGGCCGGGCTGGCTTACTGCGCCTCGAAGTTCGCTCAGAGCGCTCTCGGAACGTTCGTGAACCTGGAGACAAACCCTCATGGCATTCGCGTGACCAACATCTACCCCGGCGAGGTGGACACGCCGATTCTCGACCGCCGCCCCCAGCCGCCTCCGCCGGAACGGCGCGCGCAGATGCTCCGACCGGAAGACATCGCCGCTTGCGCGCTTGCCGTGGCGCGGCTGCCGGAGCGGGCGGTTGTCCCGGAGCTGGTGATCGTGCCGCGCTATCAGAGCTGGTCCTGAGAGGGCATCCTGCGAAGGCCCTCGAGCGGCCAGGGCTCAAACGCGGCCATCCTCCACCAACCTGGCGAAGTGTTCGAAAGAGCGATCGTAAGTCCGCTCCGCATCGTTGGGGAAGCAGCAAGCCGGAAGCTGCCGCATCTTCAAGTGGTAGCTGAGGCACTCGCAGCAGATTCCCTTCCGGGAGCAAGGCTCATAGGTGCAATTGCACCGTTCAAGGTTGGTTTCCTTTCGGCACTCCATCGCTTTTTCTCCTAAATGGCCGTCCCTCGCCGCCGCGTGTGTAGCGGCGGGGCGTAGAAAATGTTCAAGGCCTGTCCCTGACTCAATCTTTTCCGTCCGGCGCAGGGGACGCCTTCTCTTGACTTTTGTCCTTGCTTCCCCCGACTCGGATGAACTCGTCCGGATCCAGCCCCGTGAGTCGCTCGATCCCGGCCAGAAGCCGCCAAAGGCCGATAAGCAGGATCGCCGCCGAGGGCAGCACAATGACCGGATAGCTTACGCCGGTGAGCTTGCCCAGCTCCTTGGCAAATGCGGTAGTGCCGGGCTCGCTGCGAAGGAACCAGAGCGCCAAGGTAAAATTCAGGACCGCGCTGAGGCCCAGGGAGGCAAGCATGTAACGGCTCAGAACGGCAAGAAGCCCTTCCACCTCCGCCTCCTCTCCTTTTGCCCGCAAGGCCTCCTCAATCCGCCTTACCCTCAGCAACTGATCATTGTAGAACAGAGCGCGGACCAGCGGCTTGCCGAACCGCGCGGAAAGAGGAATTGCGGCAGCCAATGTCAGGGGGACCGCCGCCTCCTTGACGGCGAACCAGATCCCGCCCAGCTGCATCAGCCCCAGGCCGCCGGTGAGCAGCGTGCTCAAAACGCCCACTACGGCGAACACGCTCCAGGAGCCGCTCCGGCGCTTGGCCCGGACGCCGTAAAGAAGAGGCACGACCAGCGCTGCGATGAGCGCGCCCTCAGGACCGAGGGCGTCGGGCCCGCTAAGCCAGCTCAACACCGCGGCGGGATAGGCGGCGTTGCAGACCAGAGCAAGCCAGAGGTTCTCCTGGGCCGCCCTGCCCTGCTCGCCCGGTTGCGAGTTTCCTGCGCCCTCCTTCCTGTTCCGGTCGGCCGGCCGCCCTTCAGCGGATTTTTCCGCCTCCACTGGTGAACCGGGGCTTTTGGGAACGGCGTTCTCCAAACCGCCCTACATTCGCATCGGCATGATGACGTAGAGGAAAGAGCCTTCCGTCCGAAGAATCCCCGGACTGAGATGGTCGTTGAGCTCCAGCCGCACTTCCTCTTCCTCCAGGGCTCGGAGCGCCTCGACGAGATAGACAGGATTGAAGGCGATGGCAAATTCCTCCTCCCCATCGTACTTCACGGTGAGAACTTCCTGGGCCTCGCCGATGTCGGGGCTGTTGGCAGTGATGCAAAGTTCGTTGCGGCTGAAATTCAGCTTCACTGAATTAGCCCGCTCCGTAGTGACAATCTCAGCCCGGCGCAGGGCCTGGAGCAGTTCCTCCCGGATCACCGTGACCTGTTTCTTGCACTGCTGAGGGATGACCTGGCGGTAGTCCGGATAGGCTCCCTCAAGGAGCTTCGTCAGGAGGAGAGTCTCGCCGTCATCCTTGTCGCTGAGGATGCGGACCGCGGCCTGGTTCTCTGAAACGCTGATCTCTACTTCTCCCTGGTCCTTCAAAAGGCGGCCGAGCTCGGTGACGGCCTTGATCGGAAGGACGAACTCTCGTTCCACGCCCGGCTCCAGCTCGGTATCGCGGTAAGTCAACGCCAGGCGCTTGCCGTCGGTGGCCACCAGGGTCAGGCGATGCTCCTTTGCAGCCCAGAACAAGCCGTTGAGCACATAGCGGGCGTCGTCGGTGGAGGCGGCAAAGGCCGTCTGGCGAAGCATCTTACGGAGCTCATTCTGGGGAAGGCGCGCAAGCCGGGGCGTCTCAGGCAGATCCACGGAGGGAAATTCCTCAGCAGGCAGGCCGCGAAGCCGGAATTGAGAAGGGCCGCACCGGATTCCACAAGTGGTTTGCGCCTCCAGGCTCAGCTCGATTTCCGGATGACTCAGCTCCCGGACGATGCTGGCCAGCGTCTTAGCCGGAAGGGTGATCGATCCCCCCTCCTCGACAGAGGCCGCAACGCGCGTGCGAATCGAAACATCAAGATCGGTCCCGGTCAGCTCCAGAGCGCCGTTCGCCGCCCGGAGAAGGACATTGGAAAGGATTGGCAAGGTGGACCGGCCACCGATTACGGTCTGAACCGCCTGCAACCCGGCGGCAAGCTGATCCCTGGCGATAGAAAGCTTCATGCGCGTTTGAGATGATTAAGTCTTCAGTCAATCTCTCTTCATATTATGGGCTGTGAATAGGGGAAGAGAAGCGCGTTGTCAAGCCGAGCGCAAGGACTTAGGACGCATGGGACTGGGGAATAACCGGTGAGCGACGGCGACCCAAGTTCCCGGGAGAGGCGGATTTTCTGCGTTTGGGCGGAGTTGTTCCCTTGAGGCAGAGAGTTGCTCACGGGTTGATCGCCCCCGGAAGAGGCGCTTGAGCGCAGGATGCCTCCTTTCTGGTGGCGCAGGTTGGCAAGGGTGGAAAGGCTCATAGGGTGGTTTGCTGGGAAAAAGAGAGCGCGGCCTCAAGGTCCGATAGCCGCGCTCGCGCTCTTTTTTGGCAGCCTCGCCGCCTGAGGCTGGACGGATTTAGGCTTTTCTTCGCGGCGCGAGGAGCCACTCGTATTTGATGGTCACTTCGTCGCCGGTCTTGATCAGGCTCATCCCCGGGATCTTCGGTGAAGGCGGGGTGATGCCGAAGTCGGTCATTTTCAGCTTGGTTTGCCCTTTGAATTTAATCTTGCCGTCCGGGAGCCGCTCCATGACTACGGGAAGGGTGACGTTCTTGGTGACGCCTGAGACGGAAAGATCGCCGTTAACCTCAAACTTCACCGGCGTGCCCGCTGCGGGAACCTCGCCTTTGAGAACCATCCACTTCAGCTTGAAGCGGATCATCGGGTTCTTCTTGGCCCGCATGGCCTCCTGCATGATCTCGTCCATCTTCTGATTGCCGCTCTTGAGAGAACGGATCGGGATGACCACCTGGGCCTTCGGGTTGGTCTCCTTAGTGAGCAAGGACTTCACCGACTTCAGAGATTTGTCGGTCTGAAAAGCGGGCTCGACTTCGAAGGAGCCGCCGATGATCCGGCCGACCACATCCCAGTCATGGATGGTGGAAGTGCCGCTGATAGTAACCTTGCTTCCCGGGCGCGCCATGTAGCGGACGGTGTCCGCCGCCTGCAGCGGCAGGGCCTCCGCGACGATCAACGCAGCTCCGGCAAGCCCGCCAAGAAGGATTTTCATCGTGTTTCGTTTCATGGTAACCTCACGTTTTTCTGTGTCGTTTCTCTCTTCGCTCCGTGAATGAGACGCTTCGGCGGCGCAGCCGCTTCAGATCCTGAAGAGCGTTTCGTCCAGATCAATGCGCTTGTTCCCAAGAACGGCCTCGTTGGCCTTGATGACCGAGACAGTCGCCTGGTATCCCTCACGGTAGCCGGCGGCGGGAAGGCGGTTTTTGGCCAGGTCCTTGAGGTAATCAGCCAAGGCGTCCCTGTCCGCGCCTTCGAACATCTGTTTGAAATCCGCCACCGCCGCGCCGTGGTTGTAGGAGTTGATGAGGAAGTTCTGGAGGGAGTACTGGAGGGCGCTGGTAGGATCGATCACGCCGGCTGAAGCGCCGACCTTTTCGCGCTCGGCCTGTTTGGTGCTGCCCGCGCCAAGGACCACGCCGGTTTCGGTATAGAAAGTGTCGCGTTTGGCGTAGACCTCCCAGCCCAGCAGCGGCGCGTCGGCCTCCTTGAACATCCAGGCCCGCCGATCGCGCATCAGAATGGCGCAGTTGCTCCCGAAGAAGATCTGTTTGATTGCGTTGTAGCTGTTGGCGATCGTGCTTTCGTAAACCAGGAAAGTTCCATCCGGATATTCCAGCACGGCCACCACGTTGTCCGGCACGTCCCGTCCGTCCTGCCACTGGAGCAATGAGCCGTAACCGTGGATGGCCTTGGGCAGCTTGCGCATGTACCAGTTGCTCACATCCACCTGGTGAATGCCCAACTCGCCGACCAGGCCCAAAGACTCGCTGCGGCGAAGGCGCCAGTTGATTTCCTTTTCACGCTCCGGGTTGGGCGAGGTGCGCCGCCAACTCGTTTTCTGGTGGTACTGGGCGCGACATTTAAGGGTCTTGCCGAGGGTGCCGCTTCGGATGAACTGCTCGAGATTCACGATCTGTTTGTCGGCGCGGTTCTGGAG
>JAGHDA010000272.1 GCA_021160185.1 Verrucomicrobiota bacterium | reverse complement strand
GCGTCGGCTCCCACCGCTCCAGAATCTCAAGAAGAATCTGGAGAAACCCAAAAAGCGCCGAGGAGTTGAATCCGGAGGACGTGCGGATAGGCCGGGCGATGAAAGCAAAGTGCGCCCGGTATGCCAGCGCCATCCCATCCAGCAAAAACAGCCGCTGCGCCATGCGCCCAGTCTAGCCCGCCCGCCCGGCCTATCCGCACGTCCTCCGGATTCAACTCCTCGGCGCTTTTTGGGTTTCTCCAGATTCTCCTCGAGATTCTGGAGCGGTGGGAGCCGACGTATCTTGCGGTGGCCATGGACACCGAAGCCCCCACGCCGCGCCACCAGCTCTATCCCCAATACAAGGCCCAGCGGGAAAAGATGCCCGAGGATCTTTCCGAAGCGCTTCCCCATCTGCGACGATTCCTCGACGCCTTTCGGATCCCCGTGTTGGCGATAGACGGCTACGAGGCGGACGACGTGATCGGCGCGGCGGTCGGGCGCGCCGAAAAGGAAGGTTTTGAGAGCTTCATGGTCACGCCGGACAAGGACTTCGGGCAGCTTGTGACCGAGCGCTCCCGGCTCTGGCGACCGGGGCGCAAGGGCGGCCGGCCGGAACTGCTCGGGCCTTCCGAAGTCTGCGCGGCGTGGGAGATCGACCGCGTCAGCCAGGTGGTGGATGTGCTGGGGCTGGCGGGCGATCCGAGCGACAACATCCCGGGCGTGCCCGGAGTTGGTCCGAAAAAGGCCGCCAAGTTGGTCCGGCAGTACGGTTCGCTGGAGGGCGCGCTCGAGCATGCGGCCGAGATTCCCGGCAAGCTGGGGCAGGCGTTGTGGGAGCACGCGGACCTGGCCCGGCTCAGCAAGCAACTGGCCACGATCCGCACCGACGCCCCCGTGGACGCGGATTTGGAGGCGTTTCGCGTTCAGGAATGGGACAAGGGGCGGCTGCGGGAATTGTGCGACGAGTTCGAGTTCGCCGCGTTGGGCAGGCGGCTGCTCGGCGACGACTACCGGCCTTCCTCCGGCGGCGGACGCCGCGCCGCGCCGAGCGCAGCCGGGCAAGGGCCGTTGCGCCAGGGGCTCCTTTTCGAAGCGCCGCCGCGGCCGGCCGAGGAGCGGAAAAAAGGCAGAGAGGGTTCGGAGCCGGGCGGGAAAGAGCAAGCCGAGGCGGAGGGGACGGCCGAGACTTCAAAGAGCGAGCTGCGCGTTCTTCGCGACACGCCTCATGAGTACGAGTTGGTGGATTCGCCTGGGAAATTTCGCAAGCTCGTCGAGCGCCTGGCCGCCGCCCCCGCCTTCTGCCTTGACACCGAAACGGACGGGTTGGATCCCCATCGGGCCGGGTTGTTGGGAATAGCGCTGAGTTGCCGCGCCGGCCGGGCCGCCTACCTGCCGCTGGCCGAGTCGGGGGCGGGGAGCGCCTCCTTTCGCGCCGAGGCGACGGAGACCTTGGCGCGCTTGTTCGCCGAAGAGCGGACGCTCAAGATCGGACACAACCTCAAGTTCGATCTCCTCATCCTCCGCCGCCACGGCATGCCCGTGAGCGGCTCTTTCTTCGACACGATGATCGCCCACGCTCTTCTGGAGCCCGAGCAGCGTCGGGGGATGGACTATTTGGCGCGGAGTTACCTGGGCTATAACCCCATTCCCATCGCCGAGCTTATCGGCCCGCGCGGTCCCAAGCAAAAGGCCATGACCGAGGTTCCGCTGGCCCGGCTCGCCGAGTACGCCGCCGAGGACGCGGATGTGACCTTCCGGCTTTATGAACGGTTTCGGGAGGAGTTGAAGCGCCGCGACCAGGAACGGGTGTTCTATGAAGTCGAGATGCCCGTCCTGCCCGCCATTGCGGCGATGGAGTTCGAGGGAGTGCGCGTGGACGTGGAGACGTTGCAGGCCTACGGGGAGGAGCTTGCGCGCCGGATGGCCGAGCTGGAGAAAGAGGCCCACGAGCTGGCGGGCTGCTCCTTCAACGTAAACTCGGGCCGTCAGCTCGGGGAGATCCTCTTCGAGAAGCTTCGCCTCGCCGACCGACCCGGCCGCACGCCTACAGGCCAGTACGCCACGGACGCCAGGACGCTGGAGCGGCTCGCTCACAAGCACAGGCTGGCCCGCGTCATCCTGGAATACCGGGAGGCCGCCAAACTCAAATCGACCTTTGTAGACGGCCTCATCCAGGCGGTTCATCCCCGCACGGGCCGGGTGCACACCACCTTTCACCAGGCCGGCGCGGCCACCGGCCGACTCAGCTCCCAGAATCCCAACCTGCAGAACATTCCTATCCGCTCCGAGTTGGGCCAGGCGATTCGCCGGGCGTTCGTCCCGCGCGAGCCGCCTCCCCGGAAGGGCAAGCCGGAGTGGCTTCTGCTTTCGGCCGATTATTCGCAAATCGAGCTGCGCGTGGTGGCCGGCTTGAGCCGGGAGAGGGCCATGATCGAGGCGTTTGAGCGGGGCGAGGACATCCATGCAGCGACTGCCGCCCGCATCTTCGGGATGAAGCCCGAGGAAGTTTCCCCCGAACAGCGTCGGTTGGCCAAGACGGTGAACTTCGGGATTCTGTACGGGATTTCGGCCTTTGGGCTGGCCCAGAGGCTGGGCGTTTCCCGCGGCCGCGCCGCCGAGCTGATCGAGCAGTATTTCGAGGCCTATCCCGCCATCCGCGCCTACATCGATCGCGTGCTGGCCTTCGCCCGGGACCGCGGTTACGTGGAGACCCTCACCGGCCGCCGCCGCTACCTGCCCGACATTCAATCCCAGAACGCCTCCGTGCGGGGCGCGGCCGAACGCAACGCCGTCAACACTCCCGTCCAGGGCACGGCGGCTGATATGATCAAAATCGCCATGGCTCGCATCCACCGGGAGCTGGAGAGCCGCGGCCTGCGGACGAGGATGGTGCTGCAGATCCACGACGAGTTGCTCTTCGACCTGCGCGTCGCGGAGGAAGAAGAGGCGCGGGAGCTGATCGCCCGCCTGATGAAAAACGCCTTGCCGCTTGGGGTTCCAATTGAAATCAGCCTCGGCGTGGGGCGCAACTGGCTGGAGGCGCATTGAGGCCGAGGAACGGGCGGAGTCCTTTCAGATCCGCCTTGCTTTGGCGAGGTTGGAGCGGGCATGGTGGGCGCATGGCAATTTCAAGCGATTTTCCCCAAGTTGACCGCCGCCTTTTTCTGTAGGCCGGAGGCCTGGCGG